>JAKATE010000090.1 GCA_021828085.1 Thermoplasmata archaeon
CCGATCTCCTGGCTCGACCTGGTCGAGTTCCTGAAAGGACGCGGGCCGGCCCCGGAACTCGCCGAGAGGCTCGATTATCTGGTCCTCGCGGGGGACCTGGTGGACGGCATCGGGGTCTATCCCGGGCAGGAGGCGGACCTCACCATCGCCGATGTCGTCGAGCAGTACGCCGAGCTCTCCCGGCGGCTGCGCGAGATCCCCTCCCGGATCGAGATCGTGGCGCTCCCCGGCAACCACGATGCGGTCTGCCCGGCCGAGCCGCAGCCCGCGCTCCCGGCGGAGCTGCTCGGCGACCTCCCGCCCAACGTACATCTGGTCTCGAACCCGAGCACCTTCTCCTTGGACGGGGTCGTGGTGACGGCCTACCACGGCCGGAGCTTCGACGAGCTCATCCCCCGCATCCCCCACGCCCGCTACGAGGAGCCGCTCCCGGTGATGCGCCGGATGCTCTCCATGCGCCACCTGGGACCGACCTACGGGGGCAAGACCCCGCTCGCCCCCAGCGAGCTCGACGGGCTCCTGCTCGACCCCCTTCCGGACATCCTGGTGACGGGCCACACGCACACCTTCGGTGTCGAACGCTGGCGGGGCCGGCTGCTCATCAACGCCTCCACCTGGCTCGCCGAGACGGAGTACCAGCGCCTGCGCAACATCCGGCCCGACCCGGGGAAGGCCACCTGGGTGGACCTCCAGGGGGGGAGCGTCCGGGTCCTCGACTTCCTGAGCCGCGGCGGTCCCTCCCGCATCCTCCCCGGGCCTGCGGAGGTCCCGTGACCGGGGCCCCGGGGCTCGGCGAGGGGAGGCCCCCGAGCCCCCTTCGCCTCATCTGGACGACTTTCCCGGATTCCCCCACGGCGCGCGCCGCCTCCGCCCGGATCGTCGAGCTCGGCCTCGCCGCCTGCGCGACGGAGATGCCGGCCTACTCCATCTACCACTGGAAGGGCCGGCTCGAGCAGAACGCCGAGGTGGTGGTCCTCTACAAGACCACGCCGAAGAAGGTGGGGATGCTCTTCGAGGAGATCCGGCGGTTGCACCCGTACGGGGTCCCCGAGATCGTCGAGGTCGAGGCGGGCCGGGTCTACGAGCCGTACCTCCGCTGGGTCCTCGACGTGGTCGATTCCGAGCCGGAGCAGGCGGCGCGAGCCGCCGGCCTGGCGACGCCCGAGAAGAAGACCCCTAAGCGTCCGGCAAGGCCTCGAGCCCCGGGAGCTTCCGGCCCTCCATGAGTTCGAGGGCCGCACCCCCCCCGGTGGACAGGTAGCTGAACGCGTCGGTGAGCCCGAGCTCCTCCACCGCGCGCACACTGTCCCCTCCAGCGGCCACGCGGGGGCCGGAGAGGCCCCGGAGACCCGAGAGCACCTCTCGGGTACCGCCGGAGAAGCGCGGGTCCTCCACCTTCCCGAGCGGGCCGTTGAAGAAGACCGCCTTCGCCCCCGCGAGCCGCTCGAGGAAGCTCCGGCGCGTCTCGGGCCCGATGTCGTAGGGACGCGCGGCCTCGGGGAAGGGGCGCGCCGGGACGACACGCACGCCGCCCGGCCCTTCGCCCTCCACGAGGAAGTCCTCCGGGAGCCGGAGGGGGGCCTCGCCGACGCGGGGGTGGGAGAGCTCCTCGACCACCGGTGCGAGCTCCCCGGGGTCCGCCGCGAGGAGCGGGAGCGCGAGCGCCCCCCCCAGAAGGACCTCCTCGGCCTGGGCTCGGAGCCGGCGCACGAGAGGGAGCTTGTCGCGGACCTTGGCCCCCCCGAGGACGACGATGAACGGATGGGGAGGGTCCTCGAGAAGTCGGGTGAGCTCCCCCACTTCCTGCTCGACGAGGAAACCGGCCGCGGAGTCTAGGCGACCGGGCAATCCCACGGTGCTCGCATGGGCCCGGTGCACGGTGCCGAAGGCCTCCTCCACGAAGGCGTCGCCCAGGGAGGCCAGCCGGGAGGCGAAGACGGGATCGTTGGCCTCCTCCCCGGGGTCGAAGCGGAGGTTCTCCAGGTAGACGGCGTGCCCCGGGGCGAGGTCGCGCACCGCCCCCTCCGCCCGAGGACCCAGGGTCTCCGGCACGAAGGGGACCTCCTCCCCGAGGAGTTCCCCCAGGCAGGCGGCTACGGGGCGCAGGCTGAGCGCCGGATCGGCCCGTCCCTCCGGGCGGCCGAGGTGGCTCAAGAGGACCACCCGGGCCCGGCGCGAGAGCAGGTAGCGGATCGTCGGCAGGGAGGAGCGGATCCGGTGGTCGTCGGCGACGCGTCCCTGCTCCAAGGGGACGTTGTGGTCTACGCGGAGGAGGACCCGGCGCTCCTCCACCGCGAGCTGACGGACCGACCGCTTGCGCACGGGGCGCCGGAAGGGGAGGCGGGCTTCAGGCTTTCCCGGCGGAGGGCACGGTCGGCGGCTGTTTGGCCTTGAGGCGCCGGTAGATCCGCTCGGTGTACGGGAGCTTGAGCCCGTGCCGCTGGCCACGCTCCAGGATGGCCCCGCTGATCGCCTCGATCTCGGTGGGACGTCCCCGGAGCACGTCCTGGAGCATGGAGGAGCGGTTCTGCGCCGTCTGGCGGAGGACGCGGAAGAGCTCCTCCTCGATCTCGTGCTCGGGGAACGGGTAGCCCTCCGCCGCCGAGACCTCGAGCGCCTCGCGCATGAGGGCGATGGCCTGGCCGCGCAGGGGCTCGTTGAGCAGCTCCTCGTTGATGACCCGGTGGTCGGCGGTGACGGGGTTCGCCGCCGCGTTGATGATGACCTTGCGCCAGATGGCACGGACGATGTCGTCGGTGTACTGGGTGGGGATCCCGACTCCCTCGAAGAGGGAGGCGAAGCGCTTCGCGGCCCGTCCTCCCGAAAGGTCCCCGAGGACCAGCGAGCCGGTCCCGGCGTGGAGAATGTGGCCGGGGCCCTGGAACGTGACCCCCCAGCTGAGCACCCCGAGCGCCACATTGAGCCGCGGGGTGGTCCACCCGCCGGCGGAGAGGCCGCGCTCCATGGCCTCCAGGTTCCCCAGACCGTTCTGCAGCGAGAGGATCGGGCGCGAGCTCATCGCGCGCGCGATGGTCCGGCAGGCGTTCTCCGTATCGTAGGTCTTCACCGTCAGGATGACCATGGTGGCCCGCTCCCCCGCGCGCAACGCGGAGGCGACCCGGGGGCGGACGGTCATGTTCGTCACGCCCTCCACGCGGAGGCCGTCGCGCTCGATCCACTGGACGTGCTCCTTCCTTCCGACGAGCAGGACGTCGTGACCGGCGCGCGCGAGGAAGGCGCCGAAGAGGCTCCCCACGCCCCCCGCCCCGAAGATCACCAGACGCATCGGTTCGAACTCCTACGGGGTTCCCCAGGCCGCGGGGGCTTTTGCCGTTTCCCGCCCCTTCAGCGGCGTTGGAGCATCTCGGTGAGCCGGTCGTTCCCGCCGAGCCGGGAGCGGATCTCCCGGAGCAGCCCCTCGTAATAGGAGATCTGGCGGCGTGCCTTGCCGATCTGCTCCGCCACGTAGAGCTCCTGGCGGCGGAGCCTCCGAACCTCGCCCCGGATCGCTCCCACCGTCAGACGGAGCTGCTCGAGCCTAGCGGATAGCGCGGAAGGGACTGACCGAGCCATGGCCCCCTGCCTCCCCGGAAGTGTTGCGCGGTGCCGTGCGGACGAGGTCGGAGGACATCGTCTCGAGCCGCTTGAGTTCGCGCGCGAGCCGCTGGAGCTGTCCCTCCAGGCGGGTGCGCTGGGTGCGGAGCCCCCTCAATTCCTTCTGGAGCGCTCCGAGCCGGGCCTTCCAGCGGTCCCGCTCGGCCAGGTTGGCCACGATCGCGTCGACGTCCACGCGCGGGGAAAGTTCTAACGGCCGTATTAAGGCCGCGCTCGACACCCGCTGGGGAAGTGGGGGCCGACCCCGGCCCCCCTCGGGCCCGGAGGCGGCCGGGGGACGAACCGGCGGAAGGACCGAACCTTTTGAGGGAAGGCTATTGTACGTTCGGGCGGTCCTACGCCCGTCGGCGGCCGGATCCCGCTCGGTCCCGGGGCAACCCCGGGTCTCGAACGAGGAAAAGGCATCGCCGGCAGGATCCAGGTCATGACCGGGCTAGGGAAGATCGCCATCGTGGGCGCAGGGAACATCGGCGGAACGCTGGCGCAGCGGGTGGCGGAGATGGACCTCGGCGCCGAGCTCATGCTGCTCGACATCGTCGAGGGGCTCCCCCAGGGAAAGGCGCTCGACATCCAGGAGTCGGCCCCGGTCCTCGGCTTCTCCACCCGGGTCCGGGGCTCCACCGACCTGCGCGACGTGGCCGGTAGCGACCTGGTCATCCTCACCGCCGGTCTCGCCCGCAAGCCGGGGATGAGCCGCTCGGACCTCCTCGGCCGCAACGCCCAGATCGTCCGGGGGCACGCCGAGGCGGTGCGGGACCACGCGAAGCAGGCCGTGGTCATCGTCGTCACCAACCCCGTGGATGTGATGGCCTATCAGGTGCGCGAGGTGACCGGATTCCCCCGGGAACGCATCCTCGCGCAGAGCGGGACGCTCGACTCGGCCCGTTTCCGCTGGTTCGTGGCCGAGGCCCTGGGCGTGGCCCCCCGGGACGTGGTGGGCTTCACCCTCGGTACCCACGGCGACACCATGGTCCCGGTGCTCTCCCACTGCTCGGTCAACGGCGTCCCCGTCCGCCGCCTCCTCCCGGAGGAGAAGCTCCACGCCATCGTCGAGCGGACCAAGAAGGGTGGGGGGGAGATCGTCGACCTCCTCAAGGCCGGGAGCGCCTACTACGCCCCCACTGCGGCGCAGGCCGAGATGGCCAAGGCGGTCGCCCACGACGAGCACCGCCTCCTCTCCTGCTCCGTCCTGCTCGACGGGGAGTACGGCTTCCGCGACCTCTTCCTCTCCGTTCCCGTGGTGGTCGGGCGCAAGGGGATCGAGCGCATCGAGACCGTGGATCTCACCGCGGAGGAGCGCAACCTGCTCGAGCTGAGCGCCCGGGCGGTGACCGAGGACCTCAAGCTCCTCCGGGCGATCCCCTCGGCCTAGGTCGGACATGACCGACCCGGTGGGCCTCGGGGGCCTCGAGAGCACGGAGGTCGGGTCCAGCGCCCTCACCGACGTCCGCGGGACGGAAGGGAAGCTCTTCTACCGCGGCTACGAGGCCGATGAGCTCTCCCGGACCCGGGGATGGGAGGAGACGGCGCTCCTCCTGTGGGAGGGGGAGCTTCCGGACTCGGCCCGAAGGGAGGAGCTCCGGTCACGCCTGGAGCGCCGTCGGGCGCTCCTGGAACCCGCCGCGGAGTCGGTCCGCTCGATCCCCGCCTCCGCCACCCCCATGGAGGCGCTCCGGAGCGGGCTCTCTCTCCTCGGACAGGGCTGGGACTACCCTCCTACGGAGGAACAGTACGAGACGATCCTCGCCTTCCCGCCGGTCTTCCTGAGCGCCCTCCAGCGCCACCGTCAGGGGAAGGAGCCGCTCCGGAACGAGCCCCCGGGGCTCGCCCAGGCCGCCGCCTACCTCTGGCGGCTCACCGGAAGGGAGCCCTCGGAGGCGGCGCGGCGTGCCCTCGAGGCCTACCTCGTGCTCGTTGCCGACCACGGGATGAACGCGAGCACCTTCGTCGCGCGCTGCGTGCTCTCCACCTGGTCCGACGCCGCCTCCGCCGTGAGCGCCGCCGTGGGTTCGCTCAAGGGTCCGCTCCACGGGGGAGCCCCCTCGCTCGTCGCGGACTTCTTCGACGAGGTCCCCTCCCCCGAGAGGGCCGGGGAGTTCGTCGACGCCCGGCTCGCCCGGGGAGAGCGGCTGATGGGCTTCGGTCACCGCGTCTACCGGGGCGAGGACCCGCGCGCGCGCCGGCTGCACGAGATCGCCCGGGAGGTCGCCGATCCCCGTCGCCTCGCTGTTGCCGAGGCCGTGGAGCGGGAGGGGCTCCGGGCCCTCCGGGAGCGCCACCCCGAGCGTCCCTGGGGGCTCAACGTGGAGTTCTACGCCTCGCTGGTGATGGAGGGGGCCGGGCTCCCGCGGGAGCTCTTTCCCCCCACCTTCGCCCTGGCCCGGACCGCCGGCTGGGTCGCGAACCTGCGCGAGCAGGAGAGCCGGAACCAGCTCGTCCGCCCCCGGGTCCGCTACGTCGGGCCGGCTCCAAGGCCCGTCCCCCCGCCGGCCGACTGAGGCCGCACAAGAGCGCAAAGAAGAAAAGGGGGGAAGCCCCCTTCCTTCCATCGATGGCAGCGGAGACCGAGACCCACGGGTGGCGCGCGGGATGGCTGTTGCTCTTCTTCCTCCTCGCGGTCGCGCTGGTCCTGCTGGTCCTTCCCTCCGTTGGGATACCGGGCTCGCACGGCTCCCTCCTCCCCTAGTCACGCCCGACGGGCAGGCGCTCCGAGGCTCGGAGGCCTTCCCGGCCCCCTAGGACCCGCCCAGGTGAGGCGGAACTTACGGTAAGGGTTTAATCTTCTGCGCATCGGACGACGCCAGTCCGATGGCGCTCACGATCGCGATCCCGAGGGAGACCGCCCCGCAGGAGAGACGGGTCGCGCTGGTGCCGGAATCGGTCAAGAAGCTCACGGGACGGGGCCTGCAGCTGCTCGTGGAGCCCGGGGCCGGCCAGGCGGCCGGCTATCCGGACGACGCCTACCAGGCGGCGGGAGCCCAGATGAAGGGGGCGCCGGCTGAGCTCTGGGGGAACGCCCAGGTCCTGCTCAAGGTGCAGCCCCCGACCCCCGAGGAGGTCGCGCGGATCCCCTCCGGGGCGGTCCTCATCGCCCAGATCAACGCCAGCCGCAACCTCCCCGTGGTGAAGCTGCTCCAAGAGCGAAAGGTCACCAGCTTCGCCCTCGAGCTCCTCCCCCGGATCAGCCGGGCGCAGGGGATGGACGTGCTGAGCTCCCAGGCGACGGTGGCCGGCTACCGGGCCATGCTCATCGGGGCCAGCCTCTCCCCCAAGTTCCTCCCCATGCTCACCACGGCCGCCGGGACGATCCGTCCGTCCCGGGTGCTCATCCTCGGTGCGGGGGTGGCCGGGCTCATGGCCATCGCCACCGCCCACCGGATGGGCGCGGTCGTCGAGGGGTACGACGTCCGACGAGCAGCCGGCGAGCAGGTCCGCAGCCTCGGGGCGAAGTTCCTCGAGCTCCCGCTGAACGCGGAAGGGGCCGGCGGCTACGCCCGCGAGCTCACCCCCGAGGAGAAGAAGCAGGAGGCGGAGATGGTCGCCAAGGCCGTGGCCGAGGCCGACATCATCGTGACCACGGCCGCGATCCCGGGGCGCAAAGCCCCCGTGCTCGTCCGCAAGGAGATGGTCGAGCGGATGCGGCCGGGCTCGGTGCTCGTGGACCTGGCCGCCGAGACCGGCGGCAACTGCGAGCTCACCCAGCCGGGCCAGACCGTCCAGGTGGGGGGCGTGACCCTGGCCGGTCCGCTCAACCTGCCGAGCCAGCTCCCTTTCCACGCGAGCCAGATGTACTCGAAGAACTTGGAGGCCTTCCTGGGGCTGCTCGTCAAGCCGGACGGCTCGCTCGTCACGGACTACACCGACGAGATCCTCGCGGCGAGCCTGCTCACCCGGGCCGGCGAGGTGGTCCACGCCGGCGCCCGCGCGCTGCTGAACCCCCCGGGGGGGAGCTGAGGATGGCGGCGGACCCCTGGACCGCGCTCTTCATCGCCATCCTGGCCGCCTTCACCGGCTACGAGGTCATCAGCCGGGTGCCCGTCCTCCTGCACACCCCGCTGATGAGCGGGTCGAACTTCATCCACGGCATCGTCCTGGTGGGCGGCATCGTCGCGCTCGGCTTCGCCACCACCCCGCTCGAGGAGGGCGTCGGCTTCGTGGCCGTGGTCATGGGGGCGAT
>JAKATE010000091.1 GCA_021828085.1 Thermoplasmata archaeon
GGGGAGATGGGGCAGAAGCTCCCCCCGGCCACCCGGGAGGAGGCCATCCGGCGCCGGGACGAGCTGGCCGTGGCCCCCCTGGGGATCCCGCTGCTCGCCGGACCGGGCTCGATCGCCACGGTCATGGTCTACGTGGGGAACAGCGGGGGGGCGATCTCCGACCTCCTCGGGATCTTCCTGGCGGTGGCGGTCGTCGCGGCGAGCAGCTACTTCATCCTTCGCTTCGGCCAGGGCCTCTTCCGCTACCTGGGCCGTGTGGGGATCACGGCGATCACCCGTATCCTCGGCCTGTTGCTCGCCGCCCTTGCGGTCCAGTTCGTCATCAATGGGATCCTGGGGGTCGTGGGGACGATCCCCCACTGACCGGGGCCGACAGGTCCCCCGCCAGGTCGTCCAGGACCCTCCCGGCGACCTCCGCTTTGCGCCCCGTGTACCGGTGGGGCTTGCCCCGGGCCCGCACCAGGTAGACCTCGGTCTCCTCCCCGCCCATCCCGCGGGGGCCGTTGGCGACCACGGCGTCCAAGGAGTTGCGCTGGAGGAACTCCCGGGCCCGGTGGACCAGGGCCTCGGGGGAACTCTCCGACTCGAGCTTGAAACCGATGAGCAGCACGGGAGAGGGGAAGCTCCGTCGCAGGCGGGGGAGGAACTTCTCTTGGCGGGTCAGGGTGAGGGTGAGCCGGGGATTCTCCTCCGAGCGGATCTTGCCGGCGACCGGCTCGAGCGCGTAGTCGGAGAGCGCGGCCGGAACGAAGACCGCCGAAAGACCGGCGGGGGGCTGCCGGTCCAGGATCCCCTCCAGGTCGCGGACCGAGCGGAAGGGGATGGGCGAGGGCAGGTACTTCGGCCACTCCTGACGGGTTTGGCCAATCCAGGGGACCACCTCCGCCCCCCGGTAGTAGGCCTGGGCCGCGAGCTCCGTGGCGAGGCGTCCCGAGCTCGCGTTCGTGAGGTAGCGGACCTCGTCGACCGCCTCCGCCGCGGCGCCCCCCACGATGAGGACCTTCCTCCCTCCCCACGGGCCGCGCCCGAGCCGGTGCAGGACATGGGCCGCGATCGCCTCCGGGCCGGCAAGCTTGGACTCCCCCTCCTCGAGGACCGGAGGGATGATCCCGACGCCGTGCGTGCGCAGGCGCTCCAGGTTCTCCACGACGAACGGGTTACGGGACATGTCCTCGTGCATCGCGGGGGCGACGAGGACCGGGACGCCATTGCCGAGCGCCACGGAGGCGCACGTGGTCACCGGGGTGTCATCGATCCCATGGGCGATCTTCCCGAGAGTGTTGGCCGTGGCCGGGGCCAGGAGAAGAAGATCGGCCTGGCCGGGGCCGGGACCGAGGAAACGGACGTGCTCCACATCCCCCGTGATCTCGGTCACCGGTGGGTGGCCCAGCGCGAAGCGGACCGCTTCCGCAGTGATGAGCCGAAGGGCATCGGGGCTCATGACACACTCCAGGCTGGCCCCGTGCCGGAGGAGCTCGCGCAGGATCCGGGGGACCTCCACTGCGGCGATGGAGCCGGAGACCCCGACGACGATCCGTCGTCCCTCCAGGAGATGGGAGCGCCGACCCCGGATCGCCTCGCTGGGGTGCATGCCGAAAGCAGCCGGGGGAACGTATTTAGGCTCCCCCGGGCCGCCCAAGCGTTATCCTCGGCGCGAGCTGGGGGTGGGAACGGTGCCGGACGCCAAGGAACCTGCGGGGCTCGTGGTCTTCGACCTCGATGGGACCCTGTTCGACGACATGCTCGCCGTCTCCCGCGTGGCGGCGAGGATCTTCCACGAGGCGTTCGGGACTCCCCTTCCGAAGGGGGCCCTCGACTATCTCCGGACCACCGGCATCCCCTTCGAGCTCCAGGTGGCCGAGCTCTACCCGGAGGCCACGCCCTTCGAGCAGCAGACCGCGAGCCGGAAGTTCCACGAGGCGAAGGTGACCGACGCCTACGCCCAGGCGAAGCTCTTCCCGGAGGTCCCCCGCCTGCTCAAGCAGCTCGACCGCTCGGGTTACCGGCTCGTCGTCTCGACCGGGGGGGAGAAGGAGATGGCCGAGCTCCTCCTGGAGCGGGAGGGGGTGGGGTTCCTCTTCGAACAGGTGCTCGGGGCCGCTCAGGGGACCAAGGACGAGCATCTGAGGATCTACCGGCAGCGCTGGCCGGGATCAGCGACGGCGCTGGTGGGGGATTCCCGGCAGGACCTGGAGCTCGCCCGGAAGGTACCGGAGGTGGTCCCCTTCGCTCGCGCGACCCGACTTCCCGGCTGGGAGGTGACCCCCGAGGAGCTTCGCCGCTGGGGGGCCGTCTGGGCGGACTACTCGCTCGAGCAGCTTCCCGAAGCGCTCGGGCGCTTCCTGCGCCCCGCCGGGAACCGCCGGGCCTGAAGCCGCCCCCGGAAGGACCCAACGGTGCCCACGGGGTCCGAGGGCGGGGATTCCGTCGGCCCCCCCGAGCGCCCTCACTTGCGCCGGTGGCGCCGGAAGAGGAGGGCGGCGGCCAGTAGGACGACGGCCGCGGCGATGCCCACCCAGAGGAGCGGGTCGCCGAGCCCTCCCGGCAGCGGGTTCGTGTTGTGGGTCGGGGTGGGGCCGGTGGAGTTCTGCTGGAAGTTGATCATCACCGTCTGGGGCTGACCGTTCACCACCAGGGCGCCCTGGGAGGGCGTGGCGGTCTCCCCTTTCGGCGCTTGGACCGAGTAGCTGTAGCTGCCGTTCGAAAGCTCCACGGCCAGCGTCCCGTTGGTGCTCGAGGCGCTCCCGGGGGCTCCCAGGTCAACGGACCAGTTCTCTCCGATCGGGAGCCCGACCGCTTCGAAGGTCAGGCGGTACTCGACGAGGGAGAACGACAGGGCGACCGAGACCGCGCTCCCGGTCACGGAGAGGGTGGAGTGGGCGGGCCGGGGCTGCCAGAGCGAATTCACCGAGAGTACTTGGTACGCGTAGGTTCCATTGGTGAGCCCCACGGACACCGTCCCGTTGGGCGCCTCCAGGAGCGTGGAAGAGCCGATTTGGACCTCCCAGGGGTACGGATCAGAGACGGTCGCGGAGCGGAAGACGACCGAGAAGTCGACCGGGACGAAGGTGAAGGAGACCGTCCGGTTGGCCCCGGTCACCTCCAGGGCGCCCGCGGCGGACTGGGGCTTCCAGGTGGGGTCCAGGGACCGGAGCTCGTAGGTGTAGCTCCCGTTGTCCAGCAGGAGCGTGAGACCCGGGGAGCTCACCGTGTAGCTCGTCCCGGAGAGGTTGAGGGCCCACTCGGCCGGTCCGACCCCCGCGGACTCGAGGAAGGCGACAGAGTACGTCACCTCGACAAAGACCACCCGGACGCTCTGGTTCTGTCCTGAGACCGTCACGGTGAGGGTGGCGGGGGAGGCGCGGTAGTCCCGGTCCTGGCTCGCCGCGGTGAAGGTGTAGCTTCCGTTCGAGAGGCTCTCTGTGATGCTCGGCCCGGGAACGACGAGCCCCGTCGCTCCGCTCTGGTTGAGGTACCAACCCACCGAACCGGGGAGTCCCGTTTCGGTGAAATCCACCGAGTACTCCACCCCCACGAACCCGACCGTGACGGTCTGGTTCGCCCCGGCCACGGTCACCGAGCCCGTCCGGGGGGACGGCCGGTAGAGCGGCGATCCCGAGGCGAGCGTGTAGGAGTAGCTGCCGTTCGCCAGGGAGACCCCCACGGCCGAGGTCGAGGAGGGGTAGGTCCCCACCCCGTTGACATCCACCGACCAGGAGGGAGGCTGGACCGTGCCCGAGAGCGAGAAGGTGACCGTGTAGTTCTCCGGCGCGAAATGGACCTTCAGGGTGAGCGGGCTCCCCTGCACGTCCACCGAGCCGGTTCCGGGGGACGGGAGGAGCCCTTTCGAGGGGTAGACCTGGTAGGCGTACGTCCCGTTGAGCAAAGAGAAGAGCAGGGAGGAGGTGGAAGAGGAGAGGGTCGTCGATCCCACCCGCGCGGACCACGTCTGGGAGGAGGCGAGGCCGAACTCCTCCACCGTCAACGCCACCTCGAAGGGGGCGAAGGTGATGGGTTCGGAGAGCGAGCTCCCCGAGACGCTCAGGGTTCCGTCCCCCGGGGAGGGGGAGTAGAGGTCCGCAGCGCTCGATACGGTGAAGCTGTAGAGGCCGGTGGTGAGGAGCAGCACCTCCGTGGTGGAGGTGCTCTTGAAGGAGCCGACGCCGGTCACGTTGACCCACCAGGGATCTCCTGTGGGGAGCCCGGTCTCGGAGAAGGTCACGACCGAGAGCCCTGTATGGGGCTCGTATCCCACGACCCCCTGCAGGTCCGCACCGTTCTGGTAGGAGGCGCTCCACGCGCCTCCCGTCTGGGAGGTCCAGGTCAGGTTGGAGGCGGATTCGCCTGTCTCATCGATGTTGTAGCTGTAGCTTTCCGAGGCCGCGAGCTCGAAGGTGGCGGACCCGAAGGGGCGAACCTCCGGGGTGACGGTCCCCGAGGTGGGGGCCAGGAAGTTGCCGATGCCCAGGGAAGGCCCTCCCACGAGCCCGAACTGAGGGGAGAGCCCGCCGGGGGTCGGGTTCCCGGGGAAGGGCCCGTTGGAGAAGTTCTGCCCCTCCCAGCTGTAGTTCTCGTAGAGTGCCCCCATGATGTAGGCGGCTCCCGGCACCGGTAGGCTCACCGAGTGGCTGCCCACGGAGAAATCGACGGTGGGGGTCCCCGACGTGGTGAGATTGGAGTAGACGTCGAACTGCTGGGGGAGCTGGACGAGCGTGGGGGAAGGGAAGTTGTACGCGTACACCGTGTCCGACGGATAGAGACCGTAGAACGGGAAGACCACCCAACCGGAGAAGGTCATGTCCCATCCGCCCGTCACGTTGGTGATGTAAACGACGTTCTGGACCCAGTAGATCGGCGCTCCCAGGCTGTCGGCCAGGAAGAAGTTCTGCTGGAGGGAGGCGTTGAACTGCGTATTGACGCCGCCTCCCGCGTACCCGGGGAAGGTGGAGGTCACGTCGAGGGCGTTCAGCGAGAGGAGATCCGCGACGCCCGAGAGGCGCCCGTAGACCCCCTGGGTCTTCGTGGTGAGCTCGTAGAGGGTGAAGTTCGCCGCGTCGATGGTCCCCCAGCCGGTGACCAGGCTGTAACCCCAGTGCGCGAAATCCACGAAATTTCGGCCCTGGTCCACGGGGAGGAACGGGAGAGCGGGGAGGGAGGAATTGTACGTCCCGGTGAGATCGTAGCCGGTCGTCGCAGTGTAGGTGAGCGCGGCGAACTGCTGATTGCCCAGCGGGTAGACGATCGGGTCGAGGAATCCCAGGTTCCCCTGGCCCGCCGCCCCCAGGACATGGTCGATCTCCGCGACGATCCCGGCGGTCAGGGGAGAGGCTACGCTAGTTCCTCCCACAGGGAAGAAGTAGCCCCCATCCGTGGCATTGACCGCTCGATACTGGTAACCGTCTTCTGTGATGGTCATGAGCGTGTTGTTGGCCACCGCGGCGATGTCCGGGACCCCGCGCCCCGCCCCGTTGATCCACTGGTTCGCCGAGGTGGAGCTCTGCCAGCTCGGTTCGGGGAAGACCGAGCTGATCCCGCCCGAGCTTCCCGCGGGGCCTCCGTCCCCGGTGTCCTGGGAGGAGATGTTCCAGACCGTGTCCGAGGTCAGGTGGAGACCCGCGTCCATCTGGACCGTGGTGCCTCCCACGGCGACGTCCCCGAAGGTGTTGTAGGCCATGCTCGAGGGGAACTCTGTGCTGGACCCGACCCACTTCGAGCTGGAGGGATTGTCCGCGGCGTCCCCGGAGGAGGCGAGGACGGTGATCCCTCGCGCCTGCGCCTGCTCGAGGCTGCTGTACCAGGAGCTGTCGTTGTGGTCCCCTGCGCCCCAGGAGTTCGAGATGGCATTCACCTTGAGCAGGCCACTGTCGTTGGAGGGGGGGCTCAAGACCGTGGCGAAGGCCTCGTCGAGGTAGACACTGCTGCTGGACGGCCCGTAGACATTGTAGATGGTAGCGCCGGGGGCCGAAGAACCGACCATCTCGAGGTCTAGGGTGTTCTCGACGTTCGCACCGGTGGAATCCCAGGAGGCGAGGTTCCCGGGATAGGGGGCACCCCCCACGGGCACCGGCACGACCACGGAGTGGGGCTCACTGGGGGAGGAAGGGAGCGTCTCGTTGTAGAACTGATAGACGTCGTTGGGTACGAAGGGTCCCACCGACTCCCCGGTGGTGAGCGGCCCATAGGGGGTGTTGATGTTGGGACCCTCATAGAACCCGGACCAGAGGATGGTGGCGACCACCGCGTTGCGGGGATAGCCGGCGTTCTGGAACAGTCCGAGCTCCCCGTAGGCGACCTGGAAGTCCGGGGCATACTCCAACTGGGCCGACCCGTAGCTGGCGGGGGCCAGATACCCGGCCGTCTGCGCGCCGCTGGACGGGGGGCTCTTCGGCGGTGGAGCATGGAGGGGGGCGGAAGAGGAGGAAAGAAGGTGGGCAGAGAGAAGCGGGTCGGTGTCGAGCCCGTCTATCCCTGCGACCAGAGCAGCGATCCGGGCGGGAAGCTCGGGAGTGGCGAGGGGGGCGACGAAACGGGTACCCCCCCGCTGATAGTCGCCGAAGCTCGTGTGGAAGAGGCCCTCGAGGGAGGCGAGGGAAGCCTCGAACCCCAGGGACGTCCGGTCCGAGAAGGTGCTGAGCTTCTGCGCTCCCCCGGCTTCCAGATAGGACTCGAGGAGCGAGTACTCGGCCGGCGAAGGGGAGTAGCTCGCGTCGAACTGGGAAGCGGTCAGGTAATGGTGGTACTCCGGGGACTGGGGGTCGACCAGGAGGCGAAGGAACTGCGAGAGCTCCGAGGAGTTCTGGTACGGTAAGGTCACCAGGACGGAGAGCTCCTGGGAGGAGTTGACCGCCGTAGAGAGGAGAGGGGCCGGAGGAAGGGAGGCGGGGAGCGCGCTCCCCACGCTCACCAGGGGTCCGAGATCGGAGGAGGGGAGGGGCGATCCGGCGATGGACGGGGCTCCCGTCCCGGAGGCCTGCGCCGCGACCCCCATCGAGGAGACGACCAGGAGGACGAGGAGGAGCAGAGGGAGCGCGGGACCGCCCATGCGCCGGCCCGGAAGGCCGACGCTCCTCGGATTGATGCGCATTTATCCGTAATTCTCCATAGGCTAAGTCAACGTCTTCGGATTTAAGACATTGGGTGGTAGGTTGACCTTGAGCCGGGGGCGCGGACGACGAAGGACCGCCCCCCGCGGGGAGGCGGTGGAGGGGCCTTCCCACCGCGGTCCGCGGGTCGGGCGGACGTTCCTGCCCGGGCGACGAGAGCCCCTCCGCGGGCCCCCGACCCGCGGGGGAGTGGACCCGTGGGGGTCAGGGCCGGGACCGAGAGTCTCCGGAGCAGGGTCGGTTCCCCGCTCCCTTTGAACCCGGGTCGAGGGATCCACAGTCCCCCAGGATAACCAAGCTACCCCATCCCGGCCGTACCCGCTCGAGCGGGAGGGCAGCTAAAAAAACCTTCGCGCGGCGGCTAAGGGGTCACCGGGGAGCTTCCGGAGAGAGGGACCCGCCTCCAGGTCGACCGGGTCTCCACCCGGCCGGAGGCCCGGTCGACGCGCGCGACTACGCCGGCGGAGCGCCCCATGGACTCGAACTCCAGAGAGTACCAGAAGACCTCGAAGGCCTCCGGCGAGGGGGTCACCTCGGCGAAGAAGTACGACCGGGCCAGGAAGCGGGATCGGGCCATGGCCGCAGGGTAGCTCCGGTCGATCGCCTCCTGCGCCTGC
>JAKATE010000092.1 GCA_021828085.1 Thermoplasmata archaeon
CCGATCTGCAGAGCGCGCCGGGCTCGACCCCCCCCTCGAGGAGGGCATCGAGGGTCCGGACCCCGAAGGAAAGGCACCCGACCGGCATGGGGAGCGGACCGGCGGGCCCCTCGCCTACCGGGCCTTCAGGACCTTCTTGACGTTGGGGTGCTCCTTGTAGAAGACCTTCCCCCCGCAGTTGTCGCAGCGGACCCCGAAAAGGCTCGCGTCCGAAGGGAGCGGTTCGTGGCAGCGGATGCAGCGGAACATGGCCTGGGTGAAATCCCCGTCCCGGTCTTAACGGTTCCCTTCGCCGGCGGCGCGCCGCGGGGGACCCGGGGTGGCCCGGTCCGCGCCAGGGGAGGGGGGGCCTTCCGCCTCCCCCTCGGCCCGGGTGAGCGCGGGAGCGGGGCGGAAGACGTAAGCGTCCGAGGCGAACGTGGTCGAGCAGCGTCGGCACCGGTAGATCCCGCTCGCCACCCGGCGCAGGGTCTGCGTCGAGCATTTCGGGCAGGCGTACTCCACGTCCCGGGCCCGGTCCACCTCGAGCACGCGGCGGCGGACCTTGATCCCGTAGCGGGCCCCCATCCAGCCGGTCCGCCCGACCTTCTTGGTCCGCTTGGACATCCCTAGGCCCCCCGGATCACCGCGCGCAGCCGGTCCCCGTGGGCCTGGGCCCGCTCGGCGAGGTCGACGACATCCTGCGGGGAGAAGGCGCCGACCTTCCCCTTCTGCATGGCGCAGACGTTCCCGAGCTCATCCGTGGCGATGGTGAGGCGCCCCTGGGCGGCGTCCTGCTCCTCGGTCGTGGGATCGACGAGGAGGGAGTCGCCGAGCCGGACGAAGGTGGTCTCGATGGGGACGTGCAGGACCTTGAGCGGGGCGTCCTCCCCCACCCCGAAGCGCTTGGCGGGCAGGGTCGCCCCGGTGAGGGCGCTGCTCGCGGCGAGGAGGGCGGCGTCGATGAGGTTCCCCAGGTCGTCCAGGACGTGGATGTCCACGTAGCAGATCCAGCACTTCTCCCCGGGAACGATGCTGAGACCCGCGAGGTCCACGGCCTCGGCTGCGCGGATGGCGCGGTCCACCACCCGGGAGACTTCGATGCTCTGCAGGCTCGGCGGCCCCGGCTCGTAATCCGGGGAGGAGAGCGGGACAAGCTCGGCGTTCGTGGTGAGGACCCCCGCGTTCGGGGTGTCGCCGAAGGGGCTCCCCACCTCGAGCTTGACCCCGCAGAGGACCTTGGTGCCCCCCAGGTCCACGAGCGCGCTCCCGTCCGCGTTCCCGGCGTAGCCCCGGGTGATCTTGACCGGCCGGTATTCGTCAAGGCCGCGGCCGTCCAGCCGCCGGCCGTTCTTCGCCAGCTCGAGCAGGTGCGTCGCAAGGATCTCCGCCGCCACCTCGTCGCTCATGCCTCCACCTCCGTCGGGGCGGGAGCCTCCAGCCGGTAGCGCGTCCGGAGCGCCTCCTTCTGCTTCTGGTAGATCTCCTGGCAGCCGCGCACGCCCAGGTCGAGGGCGCGCTTGAGCTCCTCGTGCGTCATGTGACCCTCCATCTGGAGCAGGACCAGCCGTCCGCTCCGCGGTACGAGGGCCATGGGGAGGTCCGCCTCGCCGTAGTTGTCCTCCTCCTTCTTCAGATCGAGCGCGATCTGGCCGCCGATCTTCCCCACGGCCACCGCCGGGACGAGATCGACCATGGGGATGCCGGCGTCGGCCAGGGCCACGCTCGCGGCGACGACCCCGGCGCAGCGGGTCCCGGCGTTGGCCTGGAGCACCTCGATGTAGATGTCGATCGACGTCCGGGGGTACTCCTCCACGAAGAGCACCGACTCGAACGCCTCGCTGATGACCTTGCTGATCTCCTGGCTGCGGCGGTCCAGCCCGGGCCGCTTACGCTCGTCCACCGAGAAGGAGGCCATGTTGTAGCGGCACTGCACCACCGCCTTGTTCGGCTGCTGGAGGTGGCGGGGGTGCACCTCCCGCGGTCCGTAGACCGCGGCCAGGACCTTGTTGTCCCCCCACTCGACCCGCGCGGAGCCGTCCGCGCGGCGCAGCACCCCCGCTTCGATGCTGAGGGGTCGCAGCTCCTCGAGGCCGCGGCCGTCGATCCGCTTGCCCTGCGCGTCCAGTAACTGAGGGACCTCTTTGGCTCCGACGCTTCCCATGTTTCACTCCGCTTGCTCTTCCTCGCTCAACGGCAAAGAAGCCTGAGAGGGGACCGGGGCCCGGGCCAGGAGCGCCTTCACCCGGTCGGTGAGGCCGTGACGCTGTCCCTCGTGGTCGATGATCTCGAGCACCTGGCGCACCCGGGCGATCTGCTCGGGCTCGCCCTGGACCCAGATCCTTCCGTTCTGCCCGACCACGAGACGGGTCCGGGTCTCCCCTTGGAGGAGTTGGATCATGCTCCCCCCCTTCCCGATCACACGGGGAACCTTCGTGGGGGAGATCTCGGTGAGATAGCCCCCTTCGAGCTTGCCCAGGTTCGGGCCGTTCATCGTCACGCCGACGCGGCGGGTCTCGTCGACCCCCTCCACCCGGACGAGCACCGTGTCTCCCGGGGAGAGGTACTCGACGGTCTCCCCGTAGTCCAGCTGCCAGGGGACCCCCGAGACATGTAACGGGGTGAAGTGCGGGGCACGGATGTCGAGCAGCCAGTAAGTGGGACCCACGCCCTGGACCACCCCGATCACGAGATCGTCCTTCTGCGGGATGTACCGGCCCGCCAGGGGGATCACGCGCACGAAGGGGGGCTGCCGGCTCAGCATCCCCATCACAGAGGCGTAGAGCCTCCCGTCCTCCCGGTACGTGCCGAAACCCGGCCGGAGCTGCCCGACCTTGAGCTCCTCCCCCGGGAGCACGAGCACGCGTTCGCCGCCCCCCTCAGGACCCGGTCCCCCGCGGGGCGAGCGGCGCTCATGCCCTTCCCGGGGCCCGTAGAACTTCCGGGTGTTCGCGGGACGTTCCCGTGGACCTCCGCGACCCCGTCCGTCCCCCCGGGGACGGCCGCGGCCCTCCCGGGAATCCCTTCCCCCGCCCGGTCCTCGGTGCTCTCTCCGTCCACGGTCCCTGCCGTGGCGTCCCTCTCTCCTTCGGCGTGGATCTTCGGCCGCGGAGGAGGGAGACGACCCGTCTCCCATAGAATATCGCTCTCGGTGCGGGCGCGGCGAGCCTTGACGGCTTATTTAACCATGCCGGTCTCCGCCGCGCCCTTGGTGCGCGCGCGGAGCCTCTCCGCGAGGTCCTGTTGGAGACCCCCCGGGATCTCCAGGACGCATCCGAACGAGCCGTCCGTCCCCCACTCCTCCGAAAGGACCTTCCCCGCCGCCCGGAGCTCCCCGATGATGCGCGGATAGTACTGCCCGGGGACGTGCACGCGCATCTTCACCCGTTCGAGGCGGATGGGCATGAGCGGGCGCAGGCGCTGGAGGAGCTCCTCCACCTGGGCCTCGGCGGGGCGGAAGGGGTCCACGTGGAACTTCACCTCCTCCATGGCCGCCGAGATGCGGGCGGGCGGGTGCGGGGCGTTCGTCTGGGGGTTGATCGCGTTGCGGGCGATGTAGTCGACGATCTGGCGGCGCTTCGCCTCCGCCAACGTCCGACGCTGCTCGGTGGTGACCTGGACCTCGCCCTTCTGGATGATCTCGAGGGCGATGGCATAGACGTCGGAGGTGTGGAACTGCTTCTCCAGGAACTCCTCGGAGATCTTGTCCCCCTTGCGGGCGTCCTTGTAGATCTGGTCCTGGGCAAGATGGTCATGGAGGTCGAGGGTCTTGCCGTCCTTGATCGCCTGGACCGCAGCGGGGTCGACCAGGACCTCGAAGTGGTTGCCCCCGTGCACCAGACGGGCCACCACCGCATCCTCGACCCGGACCATGCTTGGCACCCCCCGGACGCCGCGGGAGTCCCGGCCCCCTGGGGACCTAGCTCCGGTTCGGCCGGTCCTTCGGGGAGAGCTTGCTCACGTAGCGCTGGACCTGGTCGGGCCCCATGCGCTGGAAGCCCTTGTCCTTCGCCACCACGCAGATCTCCACGCTGGTGAGGTTGCTCGGGTCCTCCATGGACTGCTGGAGGCCCTCGAGGGCGAGGAGGACCGCGCTGTCCTGATCGAACCCGGGCTGGAACTTCTGCTCGAAGAGCTCCATCACGGGGGCGCGGTTGCCACCGATGGAGGAGGCCTTGAAAGAAGTGAGCGAGCCGGAAGGGTCGGTCTCGAACAGATGCACGCCGGTGTCATCGAACCCGCCGATGAGCAGCGCGGTCCCGAAGGGCCGCACCCCCCCGAACTGCGTGTACTGCTGCTTGTAATCGCAGATGCGGCGGACGAGCACCTCGAGGCTGATGGGCTCGCTGTAGGTGACCCGGTTGATCTGTGACTGCAGCCGCGCGTAGTCGACGAGGACCCGTGCGTCCGCCACCAGGCCCGCCGTGGCCGCGCCGATGTGCCCATCGATCTGGTGGATCTTCTCCACGCTGGAGGGCTCGGCGAGCTTCGGATTGGCGATCCTCCGGTCGGCGACGAGCACGACGCCGTCCTTGAACACGACCCCGGCCGTGGCGGTACCGCGGCGGACCGACTCGCGCGCGTACTCCACCTGGAAGAGCCGTCCGTCCGGCGAGAACACCGTGATGGCGCGGTCGTAGGCCATCTGGCCCGGTTGCATCTCCATAGCGATTACACCTTAAGCTTCGCAGCGGACAACGCCCCCATTTATAAGGATAGTCGCGTCCGGGAGGACCGGGGAGCGTCGCTCTACCGGCGGAGAGCGACGCGGGTCCCGGGGCGCTCCCGAGAGGGCCCTCTCTCGGGTCCCCGGGCCCGTCCACAACCCCCGAAGCCCTTTTGACAGCGACCCGCCCCCCCGGCCGAGCTTCCCATGCCCACCTCCCGGAAAACCCCGTCCGAGGACCTCTCCCGCTCCCCCTCGCTCTACCTCCGCTCCGCGGCGGACCAGCCGGTCCGGTGGCAACCCTGGGGGGAGGGGCCTTTCCGCCAGGCGAAGGAGACCGGACGTCCGATCCTCCTCGACATCGGGGCCTCCTGGTGTCACTGGTGCCATGTCATGGACGAGGGGACCTATGCCGACCCCGAGGTCGCCGAGCTGGTCAACCAGCTCTTCATCCCCGTAAAGGTCGACCGGGATGAGAACCCGGAGCTCGACCGACGCTACCAGCGCGAGGTCAGCGCCCTCACGGGACAGGGGGGCTGGCCGCTCACCGCCTTCCTGACCCCCCAGGGGGAGGTCTTCCTCGGGGGGACCTATTTCCCCCCGCAGGACCACGGCGGACAGCCGGGCTTCCGGCGCGTGCTCCGGGAGGTCGCCCGCATGTGGCGTGAGGAGCGCGAATCGCTGCGGGGACAGGCCCGCGCGATCCAGGAGGGGCTGCGTTCCTACGAGAGCCGCTCAGGGGGGGAGGCCCCGGCCGGCCGCTTCGTCGCGGAGCTCACCCAGCGGATGCTCGAGCAGCAGGACCCGGTCCACGGGGGCTTCGGGGGCGCCCCGAAGTTCCCGCATCCGACGGCGATCCGGCTGCTGCTCTTCCAAGCGCACTCCACGGGGGAGATCGCCGCCGCGCAAGCGGCGCGGCGGACCCTTCGACGGATGGCCGATGGAGGGGTCTACGACCAGCTGGGGGGCGGCTTCCATCGCTACTCCGTCGACGAGGCCTGGCACATCCCCCATTTCGAGAAGATGGCCGTGGACAACGGCCACCTCCTCGAGGCGTACCGGGAGGGGTTCGAGGCCTTCGGCGAGCCCCGCTTCCGCGAAGTGCTCGAGGGCACCGCCCGCTGGACCCTGGCCGTCCTCGGGGGAGGCGGAATGGCCGGGTTCGGCGCCAGCCAGGACGCCGACAATGCCCCCGGGGACGACGGCGGTTTCTACACCTTCTCTCGGGCCGAGCTCAAACGGGCGCTGAGCGCCGAGGAGCTCAAGGCCGTCACCTGGTACTACGGCCTGGGAAGCGAGGGGCAGATGCCCCATCACCCGGAGCAGAACGTCCTCTACCGCTTCCTTCCGCTCGAGGAGCTTTCGTCGACGCTCGCCCTCGACCCCCCCCGGACCCTCGAGCTCCTCCGGGGCGCGGAGGAGAAGATGCGCAAGGTCCGCTCCGCCCGCCGCGCCCCGGCCGTGGACCCGGCCCGCTACGCCTCGCTGAACGGGGTGCTCTCCGGGCCGCTCGCCCAACTGGGTCGCCTGCTCGGGAAGGGCCAGCTCGTCGAGGCGGCGGAGGGGGCGATGGGTCTCTTCCTCGAGCGGGGATACTCCCCCGAGCGCGGGGTCGCCCATCAGGTGGCCCCCGAGGGGGCGAGCGGCTACGGCCTCCTCGAGGACCAGGTCTTCTTCGCGCTCGGGCTGCTCGACCTGGCCGAGGTCACCCAGAAGGAGCGCTACCTCCTCACCGCCCGGCGGCTCCTCGAGCTCTGCGAGGAGGCCTACCGCCTCCCTTCCTCTGCGCTCCTCGGCGACGTCGCCCCTTCGCTCTACGACGGGCCGAAGGTGGGCTCCTGGGACGCCCCGTCGGCAACGGTGGAGGACACCCCGCATCTCTCCGCGAACTCGGCCTCGGTCCTCGCCTGGCAGCGGCTCGAATCCTTGAGCTCGGATCCCACCGTCGGGGAACGCTACCGCCCGCGCCTCCGCGCGCTGACCGACCGGCTCCGGCACAGCGGTCTCTTCGGGGCGGGGGCCGCGCTGGCGGCCGGCTGGTCGGAGACCGAGCCCCTGCGCATCACGGTGGAGGGGGAACCCTCCCGAGCCCTCCTCGAAGCCGCGCTGAGCGTCTATCACCCTCGAAAGGTCGTGCTTCGGGGGCCGCTCCGGCCCCCGTTCGGTCTGCCCTTGGAGGCCGAGGTCCCCTCGGGCCGGACGAGCACCCCGCGCGCCCTCCTTTGCACCGGAAGGACCTGCCTCGCGCCCCTCGAGGATGCCGGTGAGGTGCGCAGGAACGTCGCCGGGCTCGGCCGGTTCCCCGAGAGCGAACGGGCGAAGCTCTATAGTTAGCCCCCCCCTCGAGCGGGGGGATGCTCCCTGCGACTGGGCTCGCCGACGCTCCGCCCTCCTGGGGGGCCGGGGCGCCGCGCTCCCGGCGCCCGCTCTACCTCGCCCTCGCGCTGCTCGCCCTCCTGCTCCTCTGCGCATCCGTCCCCTCGGAAGGGGCGGCCGCGAAGGCCCCGACCGCGGCGGGGGCCCTTTCGGACCCGACCTCCACGCCCCTCCAGGTGCAATGGAGCGCGCAGGCGACGAGCGGCACGCCGATCGCCAACGCGAGCTACGCCCTCTATCAGGGCGCCGCTCAGTTTCCGGTCTCCTTCGGGGGGAACACCAGCTGCGGCTTCTACTGCAACAACACCCTCGAGTTCCTCGACTCCGGAGGGGAGCAGTTCTGGTACGACGTCACTCCCTCCCACAGTCCCCCACCCCGCGCCAACGGCTCCATGATCTGGGACCCGACGCTGCACGGCCTGCTCCTCTTCGGCGGGATTGGTCCGACCGGGCTCCTCAACGATAGCTGGCTCTACCAGCGGACCGTCGGCTGGACGGAGCTCCACCCGGCGCACGCGCCCCCGGCGAGGGAGCTCGCCTCCTTCGCCTACGATCCCATCGACGGGGAGGCCATCCTCTTCGGAGGGGAGGGGGCGGGGGGCGTCCCCCTGGGCGACAGCTGGGCCTACGGGGCCCAGGGTTGGGTCGAG
>JAKATE010000093.1 GCA_021828085.1 Thermoplasmata archaeon
GCGGCGGGAAGAGGAGCGCATTGAGGAGCCGGAGGGGGCTTGGGACCCGGGACTCGCGGGCTCCGCTCTCCCCCTCGGCGCTCCGCCGGTACTTGCGAGGGAGCCAGGCGCGCATCCAGGAGGCCTGCCGGACCAGATGCCGGAAGTAGGCCTCCCCCAGGAGGACCTGGGCCGAGAGGATCTCCCGGGCCACGAGGAGCCCCCGGGGCCGGGCGAACTCCTCGAGGGCCGAGGGCTCGTCGAGCACGAGGTTGAGGCAGACCCGGGGCGGGGCTTCCGTCCCCTTCCCGCGCGGCGCAAGGCGGATGGCCAGGTAGCTCCAGGCGAGGAAGACCCACAGGGCTCCCCGGCGCACGACGACGAAGAGGTCCAGGTCATCCCCGGGGCGCGGCCGCTGGAAGGCGGTCGAGCCGGTGGTAGCCGCGGTCGCGATCCAGCGGCTCACGGGAGCGAGCGGACCGGCGAAGAGCTCCCGGGAGTAGTCGAGGTATCTCCTCCCGAGGGCCTCGCGGGAGGAGTCCTCCTCCTGGTCCCACTCGAGCCCGGGAAGGACGAGCGAGCCTCCCATCTCCCGGGCGACGCCGGGGTGCCTTCCGATCCAACGGTGGAGCTCCTCGGAGGAGCCGGGCGCTCCCTCCTCCAGGAGCTCGATCGCCTCCGCCACCGGGATCCCCGTCCCGAACGAGGCGGCCACTCCGACGAGAACCCGGACCCGTTCCAGCCCCTGCGCCTCGGACGAGGTGACCTCAGGGCCCGCCATCGTCCCGGGTCCAAGTGTCCCCCCTCCAAAAGTCTATGGTGGGGGATGGGGTCCTTCGCTCCCAGGGGCGGGACCGAGACCCTTCGCTCGTGCCGTCCTCCATCCGTTCCGGACCTTACTCCTTGGTCGGCCCCGCCCCCCGGGGAACTGGGCACGGACCCCCCGGGGGGTGTAACAAGCGCATCCCGGCACGAGTGAAAAGGAGCTTGGACCCTCGGCAAGAGCCCACCCCCCGCCAAGCGGGCCTCTGGCCGGAGGATCGATCTGGGACTGGTTGCGAAACACCGATCCGAACGCTTGGAAGCGACCCGTCGAAGCTCGGGGGCCCAAGAGACGCCCCGGAGAAGTGGAGAGCTCCCAACCCACGGGTCCCGAGTGGGGGAGCGTAGACGCCGGTCACGGCAGTGACGGGACCTGGGGTCGGGCAGAACCGAGATAGGTCTCTTACGATTCTCGGACCTCGGCGTAGCTAGAGGGAGAGCCTTCTGGCGGAGGTCGTCGCACGGCGCAGGGCACAGCATCGGGAACTCGGACGGCCCCGGAGCCGGTCCCTCCCACTCCCGACGGTCTCCCCAGAGTGGATGTGTTGGTCGCCACCTACGACTCTGCGGCGACTCTGGAGGAGACACTCGAGTCTGCCCGGCGCCACGTACCGACACATTGCCTCATCGTGGTCGACCGGGCGAGCATCGACAGGACCCAGGAGATCGCGAGGCGCTACGGGGCCCGCATCCTCACCGAGGAAGTCGGCCTCGGGGCGGCACGGAACCTGTCCCTGCGCGCAGCGGACACCGACCCGGTCCTCTTCCTGGACAGTGACGTTCGGATCGTTCGGCCGGACTTCTACGCCCGTGCACTCCAGGAGTACTCCCGTGGAGGTACCGCGGCCGTCGTGGGACTCGCCGTGGGTAAGCCCTACCGCTTCGGACTCCCCCTCGGTCTCACGCTCGTGGGTCGGAGTTGGGCGATCCGCGCGGGCATCCCGGACGAGGCGCAAGGTCGGGAGACCTACTACCTGCAACGGGCCGCCCGAAAGGAAAGCCTCCGGGTACGGTACGTGGGGGAAGCGATGATTCATCGAGGGACCTACCGCAGGGCCGCTCATTGGCCCGAGTTCCAAGGGGCGGCGATTCGCCGCTCCTCGGGGCTGAACCCCCGCGAGTTGGTGTACGCCGGCTTGGTCGTCCTGCTCATACATATGAATTCCAAGCGCCCGCGCAACCTGCTCTACTCCCCGATCTTCTACGCGAAGATCCTTCGCGGATTCCTCGCGCCGGACCGATGGGAACGACTGGACCGTCACGGCGCCTTGCTTACTTCGGTTGGCCCTCGTCCTCGGACTTGAGCGCCTGGACGATCCGCGGGAGGTCGTAGTCGAGATCCTCCACCACCGTGTCACCCACCGGGCGGAACCTCAAGAACAGACCATCCCGGGACAGGAGGAAGAGGATCGACCGGCTCCGGCTGTCGATCCCCAAGCAGATCCCCTGGTTCGAGAGCAGGTACTTGAGGGGTAGCCGCTCGGAGTAGATGAGAAGCCTTCGCCCCTTCCAAAGGAACTGTTCCGTCGCCCGGGGGACTCGCGTGCCGATGGGGACCACCGGGTCGAGGAACCTCCCCCGGTATATCCCTCTCGACGCCCGGAGCGGTCTGGGCTCGAAGGGATAGGGTGGGCGCGCTCACGTGCGACTCCTCCCGGGGCCTCGGTGTTCGCCGGGAGAACCCACACATCTCTTCGCAAGGAGGTTCTTTGGCACCAGAATCGAGGGATTTCCCCTAATGCTCCCGGGGTTCCCCCCCGAGCTGGCCCTTCCGGTCAGGCGGGCAGCCCCGAACGCGCGGCGGGGAGGGTCCCGCGTTCGCGCAGCCCGTCCAACCCTTCGAGTTCGATCATCCGTAACAACCCCCCCTGCTCTATCGGGAGGGTTGCGTCGCGGTCCCTCCCCGCGGTCGGACCCCACTCAGTCCACGGATGGGGGAGAGCGCGCGCCTCCCGGGCTAGCCACGTCGGGCGTACGTCATCAGGAAGTGGTCCCCCAAGCGGTTGAAGGGCCAGAGTCGCCCCAACCGTGCATCCCAGGCGGCCAGCCGGCCGAAGTGCCGGGAGAACCGCTCAGCGTAGCCCGCCAGGTTGGATGGGGGAAGGAACACCGGGACCCCTTCGACCGCTTCCAGCTGGAACTGTGGGCGGAACAGTTCGATGAACTCTCCGGCGGAATAAGCGTAGACATCTACGCAGAAGCGGGAGGCCCCCACGGGAACAGGGTTTCTCCGTCGGCTGAGCCCGAGCCCAGGTCGGAGGGAGAGCGAGTAGCCCGCGAGCTCGAAGAGGCACCAGCGGTTGTACACGCCCGCGACGAACGGGGCTGACGGAACGAGGAGCTTCGCGAGGGACGGAGGGATCGCGGAAAGGTCAGGCTCACAGTTGAGCGCCCCGTAGGTCGAGTACGCAGCGTCGAAGGACCCCGCCGATCCTTCCTCCACGAGCCGGGGCAGCTCCCGAGCTGCGAGCTGGCGAGTTTCCAGCCGTTCGCTGACACCGGCTCTTTGGGCCTTCTGGCGGACGGTGGCGAGCATCCTGGAACTGATATCGATTGCCAGGACCTCGTGCCCCATCTCCAGCAACGGGAGGGTCTCCATCCCCGAGCCACATCCGATCTCTATCAGCCGATGGCATCGCTCGAAACGACGGCGGAAGATGGCGAGGGAGTGGTCCCGAAGAAGCCGATTCATCCGGTTCCCGGTGATGTGGTGATCGTAGTCTTCGGCGACGTTATCGAACTCGGCCTCCAGCCACGCGTAGTACGAGGGGGATCCGTCTCCGGTAGGACCCTCGCTTCGGGAAAGGGAGACCCGGAGGACACGAGCCGGGTGGTCGTACCAACGCCCGAACTTTTCTGGACCGTACTTCTCCCGGAAGAGGTCGAGGATCCGACCGCGGTCCCCGGGTTCGCTCACGAGTCGTGGGGTCCCGAGGGCCCTTCGGTCCGGTAGCCGGAACTCGGCCCGGCCGGTCCTGAGGAGTTCGATCGGCCACTGTGCGGCGCGGGAGCGAGCGACCAGGTAGATGGTCTCTGGCTCGTGCACGAACCCGAGCGGGATCCATCCTCCCGGCGTTCGAAGCTCGAGCGAATCGGCGGTTTCCGCAGTGGCACCGGCCACGGCGGTGACAGCATCTCCCGGCTATATCTGCTTCGAGGGCCGCATAGGGGTTCGGTGGCCTCCCCCCTCCGCTCCGAGGACATCGAACTCCCGGCTCCGCAGGCCCATCGCTGAACGTCCTTCCTAGGAGGGCCGAAGGGGCTCCTGAAGGTCGTCCCGGAGGGCGGGGGGACGCGGAGAAGGTCGCCCCCGCCTCGCGGCCCGGTCCATGGGAAGCGCTCTCCACCGCGAGGATCGGGGGACAGCGGGGCTCCTCGCGAGTGGGCAGTGTTGGGACCTCGGGCGCCATTCTTGTATCCTCCTTCCTGTCCCTGGGGTTCACCCCCGGGTCCC
The DNA here is from genome assembly GCA_021828085.1 of Thermoplasmata archaeon. Lineage (GTDB taxonomy): Archaea > Thermoplasmatota > Thermoplasmata > Lutacidiplasmatales > UBA184 > JAKATE01. The sequence goes on from JAKATE010000093.1 coordinate 4,256, forward strand.
CCCGGCGCCGAAAAGTGACCGAAAGGCCGTTCTCCCTCCCTCCGCGCCTTGCCCGCTGGCTTGACGCTTCGAGCTCCACTTTCGAGAGGCTCTTCCGAGGCAAGGGCCCGCTCACCCCCCCCTGGCGCGTCCGACGGTACGTAGGGTACTTCGACGACCCTCGGGAGTACGAGCGCTCAGCGGCCCTCCAGGTTTCGGGCCTAAGGAGTGCGGGGGTCCTGACCCCCACGACCTCGGTCTTGGATGTCGGTTGTGGGTCGGGTCGGATAGCTTCTGCCCTGGCCACCTATCTCACCCGCGGCACCCGGTATGAGGGACTGGACCCTCAACCGGTTCCCATCCGCTGGTGCCGTGACAACCTTTCGACGCGCTTCCCGAACTTTCACTTCCACGAGACCGGGACCTACAGTCCGAAGTACAATCCCCAGGGTCGCGAACGGCCGGAGGACTATCGCTTCCCCTTTGAGGGACGGCAGTTTGACCTGGTCCTTCTCCTCTCCGTGCTCACCCATGTGTCCCGGGAGGTCGAGGAGAGACTCCTGCGGGAGAGCGAGAGGGTCCTCTCGGAGGGAGGCAGCATCGCGATGACCGAGTACCTCCTAACGGAGGAAACACGACGCCCAGTGGAGTCAGGGCTATCCACTCCCAGGTTCCCCTATCCCCTGGGTGAGGACCGTTCCGAGACGCCCGGGTCTCCTGAGGGATTCGTGGTGCGCGACTCCCGCTGGGCGAGGTCCCTCTGGGGGGGACTCGGACTCTCGGTGGAGAGGTGGGAACGTGGAAGTTGGGCGGGTAGGGGTTTCGAGAGCTCCTTCACCTCGAAGTACTCCTTCTTCCAAGACCTCCTTGTGCTCCGTCGAGGAGAACCTGAGGGCTCGGAGGAACGCCGGGACTCCCTCCCTCCAGAGGCTCAGAGGGCGGCTCTCCCCCGAGGATGAGCGCGGGGATCTAGCGGGAAGGTCGGAGAGGGGTATCCCCGGTGGGTGGAAGGCGTCCACCGTCCCACCTGGCGTCGAGGATTCCGGAAGTCCATTTCCATTCGCGGTGGCATCCGTTGCAGGACACGGCCTCCTCTCCTTCGGGGCCCACCGTGGGCAATGGCCCACCGCATGCTGGGCAGGCCAGGATCTCCGACCAGGACCGTTCCGGGACGAACGTCGTCCGAGGGCTTCGGAGAAGGGCGAAGCGGGTAGGGAATCCTCCCACCGAGGGCAGGGCGAAGGAGAGCGACCCGAAGACCCGCGCCGGGAGCAGCCGAAGTCCCGGATACTCCTCCCAGCCGGTGGGCCATTCGTTGATCCACACCATCCCCGCCGCGCTCACGGTCCGTCGGAACTCCTTCCGGGTCATGCTCCACGCCGGGAAATTGCTAGGCCTAACCGGAACCACGGGCTGGCGAGAAAAGGTCATCGTGCTCAACGGCTCACCCGAACGGCGCGCCAATCCGACCTTGATGTCATCCACCAAGGTGGCGATCGAGGGGCGGGGGTTGTAGGAGACCAGCAGGGCTCCCCCCGGGGACAAGACCCTCCGGATCTCCCGCAACGCCCGTACTGGGTCGGACAGGAATCCGAAGACGCGCACCATTACCGCAGCCGAAAAGCTCCCATCGCTGAAGGGAAGGGTGTAGACGTTCGCGGCCACCCGCCGGAACGCTACCTCGGGAGCGTGGGGGACCCTGGTCAGGAACTCGGGAGTGAGGTCGAGCGCGACGAACTCCCGGGACATTTCCTGAATCGTCACGGACAATCGCCCGACCCCCGCTCCAATCTCTAGCACGCGGCTCGCCCCTGACGTGGCCAGGAACGCTCGAACGATGAGCCGTTCCACCTGCGTGACGCGAGCGCGCCCTCGCCAGAGCCGGTCGAAGTCGAGGGATCGGAAGTCGGGAGTCGCGGGGGCCGAGACCGACCCAAGAGGCTCCCTCATCGCCCGGACCGCCGTCCCGCACCCGAGCACGGGCCAGCAGTATTTCACCTGCGTGCGGGTCTCCATCCTACCCCCGCCGCCTGACCTACGGGTTCGGAGATCCCCAAGCGTGAGAGGGCTGGCTCCGAAGGGCGCTCCTTTCTCAGCGGCTGCACCAGGACGGGCTGGGGGAAACAGTCGCCCGGGTTCGCTTGCGGGTGGGCGTGGCGAGGCTGGAGCCCATTGAACATGCTCCCCGGGATCCCCGACCCTGCCTTGGGAGGCGTTGGGGGCACTGCGGGGCAGAGCCAGAGCCCCTTAATCTCCGACGGGGTTTCACTTGCCATGACCTCGGAGACGCTCGAATCGCTGAGGACCGAACGCCGGGGGACCGTACTCTCCATCCAGTTCCACCGGCCCGAACGAAGGAACGCCTTCGGTCCAGCGGAGCTCCGAGGCCTCCGGACCCTCCTCCAGGAGACCGCCCAGGACCCGCGGGTCCGCGCCGTCCTCCTGACCGGGGCCGGTGGGACGTTCTCCGCCGGGGGCGACGTCACGGCCATGGCAGAGAGCCTCGAGAAGGGGGAACTCCCTTCGATGTTCCACGACCTCGTCGGGGAGCAGGAACGCTGCGTCCGGGAGATCGTGGAGATGCCGAAGCCCGTCGTCGCGGCCGTCCCCGGCGTCGCCGCGGGAGGGGGGTTCTCCCTGGCCCTCGCCTGCGACTGGAGGATCGGCACGCCGCAGAGCCTCTTCGTCACCGCTTTCCCTGCCCTGGGGGGCATCCCTGACGGGGGGCTGACCTACTTCCTCCCGCACTACCTCGGCATCGCGGGGGCCCAGGAGCTCCTCTTCGGCCCGGGACGCGTCGGGGCGGAGCGGGCCCGCGAGCTGGGTCTCCTGCATGAGGTCGTCCCCGAGGGGGAGCTATCGACCCGCGCTTGGGCGCGGGCCGAGGAGCTCTCTCAGGGCCCCCAGCAGGCGTACGCGGAGATCAAGCGGCTCGTGGTCGCCTCCTTCGCCAACTCGCTGGAGACGCAGCTCATGCTCGAACGGCGGGCCATGGTCGCGGCGACCCGCGGGCAGGAGCTTCCCGAGGGGATCCGGGCCTTCCGGGAGAAGCGGCGGCCCAACTTCCTCCGATAGCGCGGAGGGGGCTCCCGGGACCCACGCTCCGTCGTTTTCCGTGCCAAGTTATATACCCCTCCGGGGTCGGCCCGCCCGAGGAGGAGCCCCGCCGGAACGGTCATGGACACCGAGACCATCACCTTCCTGTTCTTCGTGCTCGTCGCCGCGGCCTTTGGCGGGGGCTCGATCCTGCTCAACCGGACCCTGGGCGCGCGCCGGCGACGCTCGTACCTCCAACTCACCACCTACGAGTCCGGCCAGGAGCCCGAAGGGGAGGCCCAGATCGACTTCCCCAGCTCGCACTACGTCTAC
>JAKATE010000002.1 GCA_021828085.1 Thermoplasmata archaeon
GGGGGTCCGTCCCGCATCATGCTCTCGGTTCAACAACCGGGCTTCGGTCCTCCCCTCGTGGGGTTCCGGGCCTGTCGCTTCCCTGCATCGATGGAAAGGCCCGAGTTGATTCGCGTCGCGTTCAATCCTCTGGGTTCTGGCGTCCAAGAACCCCAGCTACCTCGGACTCTGGCTTCGTTTCCCATCCCGGAGATTCAAGGGACCTTGGCCCTCGTTCAGCATAGCCTGCCGAGAGATTTGGGCCCCTCGACGGTTCTGGTGGGTGAGGCTGGTATGACGCCTCCTATCAGGGAACGGCGTGGGGTTCCCCCGGCAACCTGTCCATCGCATCGATGACTCCGCTTCCTCTCTCACGCTATCCGGCGGAGTCGTTCCCGGCCTTCGTCACCCCTCCTTCCCTCTCGATGCTCGTTTGGGGATTTCGATCGGTCCTCCCCGGAGGTAGCCCGATCCACGAAGGCACTCTTCCGATGAAGCGTTGAACGAAGGGAAATGTCCCTATGAGGGGCCTCCAAGGGAGCGGATGGGCCGAGGCGGCGATCCCTTTGGCCCCTTCGGGCAGACGGCATCGCTTTCTCACACCTGTGGACCAGATAGAGTTCACCGGAACGAGGCAGGCCCCACCCCCAGGCGGCCGAGCAGCGCGGGGTCGGGCCCACCGTCCCTGGGCTCGGGGAGCTCCAGTCCCAGTGTTCGCGAGAGCGTCGGGGCGAAGGAGAGAAGGCTCACGGGGGAGCCGAGCGGCCCGGGAGAGACCCCCGGTCCCACGACGGCGAGGAGCCCGGTCCTCCGGTGCGTCCCCTTGCGACGGAAGTAGCTGGGACGCCGGGCCAGCAGCGTCCGGCTGTAGTTGAAATCCCCCCGGGTCTCCCAGGCGTAACCGTGCGAGACGAGGAGGAGCAAGGGAGCGCGCGGGCCAAGAGGGCCTGAGTAGAGCTCCTCCGGGCGCAACCCGCGGAGCTCGGCGCGGGGCTCCCGACCGAGAGCGTCCAGGATCTCCCCTGCCAGCCGGTCCCGATCCTCCGCGGGGCCGCTCCGGTAGCGGTTCTCGAAGATCGCCTCGGGCGTCGGGAAGCTGAAGGCGCGCGTCCTCTCCCAGTCGATGTGGGGGGCGAACTCCCCGAAGGTCAGGTCCGTGCCACCGGCCACCGGAGGTCGCGAGGTCGGCGAAGCCCGACGGCCGCGCTCCACCCAGGCCAGCGGAGCCCGGAGCGGCACCAACCGGTCCGCCTGGGAGAGCATGCCGGTGAGCCGGGAGCGTCCGCGAGGGGCTCCGACCTTCAGAGCGAGGAACCCCTCCCGTTCGAGGAACCGGTTGGTGAAGAAGTAACCCTCCGCCGGCCCGAAGCCGTGGTCGGACAGGATCCAGGCCCAGCCTTCGCCCCGTCCCGAGTCGCGAAGGGCGATCAGGCGGGAGACCGTCCGGTCCAATCCCTCCCAGTACCGGTCCCACGGTGGCCCAGCGGCCACCACGGAAGCGAGCAGGTCCGGGTACCACTCGTGCTGGACGCGGTCGGTCTCGCTCAGGAGGACGAAGAGGAACTCCGGGTCCTCCCTGTCCGCGAGGAGCTCGGCGGCGGAGGCCTTCTGCGTGAGGGAGGAGACAGCCAGTCCCAGCCAGTCCTCCAGGGAGGAGCCGCCCCGCCCGGGGAGATCGAAGGCCCAGGGCCCCACCTCCTTCTCCAGCCGGGGGAGCAGCCCCGAGGGGGAGGCGACCGGCCGTCCTCCGGGAAACTCGAGCATCCCGGGAACAAAAACGCCGTGAACGACGGGGGGGGGAAGGACCGGGGCGTTGACGACCGCCACCCGCGAACCGCGCCGGCTGAGGCGGTCCCAGATCGCCTCCCACGGCCGGTAATCCGTCACGCTCTCGAAGCGTCCGGGGGTGCTCGAGGGGGTGGTGAACCCCCAGCAGTCCAGCCGAGCCGGCGAGGCCCCGGTGAAGGCGCAGTACCAGGCGGGGAGGGTCACGGGGGGGTCGACGCTCTCCAGGCGCGCGGTCACAGCCCCCTCCAGGGCCTTCCGTGTCCGCGGGAGCCGGCCGTGCTCGAGCGCCGGGGAGAGGAGCTCCCACGTCCCCCCGTCCAGGCCGATGACCACGGTCCGGGGTCGGGGCATCTAGATCAGCCGGACCGTCTCCAGGTTGTACGGCGCCCGGGTCTCCACGTTGAAGCGCTTGTGGAGGCTCGAGGCGAGGTCGAGCGCCTTCTGCTCCTCGCCGTGGCAGACCATCACCCGCTGCGGCCTCGGCTCCACGGTGGCGAGGAAGTTCATCAGCTGGACCCGGTCGGAGTGGCCGGAGAAGCCCTCGCAGGTGCCCACCTCGAAGCGGACCGGGACCGTGGTGGTCCGTCCGCCGTCCATGACCGTGGCCTCCCTGAGGCCCCGCTGAAGCCGCCGTCCGAAGGTCCCCTCGGCCTGGTAGCCCGCGAAGGCCATGGCGTTCTTCTCGTCGGGGGCCCAGCCCTTGAAGTACTCCATGACCGGGCCGCCGCTCATCATCCCGCTCGTCGCGAGCACGATGGAGGGAGAGCGGTCGTCGATGACGCTCATGCGTTTCTGGGAGGAGTCCACGCGCTGGAAGATGTCCGAGAGGAAGGGGTTGTCCCCCTGCTGGAAGATCTGCGTGCGCAGCTGGCTGTTGAGGTACTCCGGGTAAGCCGTGTGGATGCTCGTGGCCTCGAAGATCATCCCGTCGAGGTACACCGGCACCTTCGGGATCTTCCCGGCGCGCATGCGCTCCTCGAGCACCAGCATGACCTCCTGGCTTCTCCCCACGGCGAAGACGGGGATGAGCAGGTGCCCGCCGCGCTTGATGACCTTGTCCGCGAGCCGGTTCAGCCCCTCGGCGGCCTCCTGCCGGCTCGGCTGGACATCGCGGAACCCGCCGTAGGTGGACTCCATGACGAGGGTCTCCAGGCGGGGGAAGCGGTTCGTCGCCGGGTTGAACAGCCAGGTCCGCTCGAACTTCATGTCCCCCGAGTAGGCCATGTTGTAGTCGCCGTCCCCCAGGTGGAAGTGGACCATGGAGCTCCCGAGGATGTGGCCGGCGTTGTGGAGCGTGAGACGGACGTCGGGGGCGATGTCCGTGGTCTCCCCGTAGCGCAAGGGGATGCAGCGGCTGACCATCTCCCGCACGTGGCCGCTGTCGTAGAGGCTCCGCCGCGCCTCGGCGGCGGTGACCTTGATGGCGTCGAGCAAGAGCAGCGTCATCAGGTCCCTCGTGGGGGCGGTGCTGTAGATGGGACCGGTGTAGCCGTACTTGATGAGGGTCGGGATGAGGCCGCAGTGGTCGAGGTGGGCGTGGGTCACCACCACCGCGTCCAGGGCGTCGAGCGGCTGGATCTCGGGAGCGTTGAAGTAGGGGGTCCGGTCCGAGCCCGGGTCGATGCCGCAGTCGATGAGGATGCGCGAGTTCTGCGTGGTGAGCAGGTGGGCGGAGCGCCCCACCTCCCGGTAGCCCCCGAGGGCCGTGCTGCGCGCCCAGATCTTCTCGGGGAGCCGGTCCCGGGCGATGCGCGTCCCCACGCGCTTGAGGAACTTGCGCCGGTCGTCGAAGACGTTGCGCATGTGGATGCGCACCTCCTCCACCGTCTTCGAGGGGATGGGAGGGGTGCGGACGACGGTGGGGACCCAGCCGATCTTCCGCTTGAGCTCGTTGAGCACGGCCGCCTGGCGGCCGATGGCCGCTCCGGGGTTGGCCGCCTCGATGGTGACCTCGCCGGTCTCCGGCTCGAAGAAGATCTGGTTGATCTCCGCGTCCACGGGGACGAGCTCCCGGATGGCCTTCTCGGCCTCCTTGGGGTCCACCAGGGCCGCCGGGTCCGAGCGCACCAGCACCCGCCGGTGCAGCCGCTGGGCCACCTGCCGGAGGAGCTCCCCGCCGGAGAGGAAGGCGTCCAACTGCTTGGTGTAGACCACCACGTGAGGGCCCTCCAGCTCGATGGAGGTGACCTCGATGCCTTCCGGTAGGACCTCGCGGAGGGCTTCTCGCGTCTGCTGTAACAGGCTCTCTACGCTCATGGACGAGAGGAATCGGCTTTGGGTCCGGCGCCCGGGGGCGCGGACCGCTCAGGAAGGGGTTCGGAAGTTCAGGCGATCTTGAGCTTGGTGAGGCGCTTGCGGATCTCTTCCTCGGTGAGATCGTGGTACTCCTTCTCGGAGATCATCGCCACGAGGTAGCCGTCGCCGCTGTTGGAGTCGCGGCGCATGGCGCTGGTGAGCCCGCGGATGGCGAGGTCGGCCCCCTCGCTCAGGGAGAGCCCCTCCTCGAAGGCCTCCTCCAGCACCCCGTAGGCGAGGGCCTGCCCGCTCCCCACCGAGACGTACTTGTCCTCGATGTTCCCGCCGGCGGGGTCCACCGAGAAGATGTGGTTGCCCTTGGCGTCCACCCCGCCGAGGATGACCCAGGCGAGGTAGGGGTAGAGGCGGTTCCCGTTGAGGATGTTGGCGAGGAGCGTGCTGGCCCCCTCCACGCTGATGGGGGAGCCGCGACGGAGGCGGTAGAGGTTCACCTCGGCGCGAAGGTAGCGCACCAGCGTCTGCGCGTCGCCGACATAGCCGGCGATGGTCATGCCGATGTGCTCGTCGATCTTGAACAGCTTCTGGGTCTGCTTGTTGGCGATGAACCCACCGCCCAGGGTGGCCCGTCGCTCCGTCGCCAGGACAACGCCGTCCTTGCAGGCGATCCCCACGGTGGTGGTGCCCTTGAAGAGCTGTTCGGTCCCCGCGTGACCCAGCGGTCGGGGCTCTGCGCTGAACATGTGAACGCCCGGCGCGAGTTGAGCCCGCTATAAAACCCTTCTTTGGGGTGCTCTCTCGGGGGAAACCCCCCCCGGACATTCCCTCCGCGGCCGCCTCACCGGTACTTCTGAACCGCTATAATCCCCGTCCCCTCCCCCCGAGCCGGGGAACGAAGACGCAGCGGTTCGAGGTGCTGGTAATCGGGGCGGGACTTGCCGGACAGCGTGCGGCGCTGGAGGCGGCCCGCGCGGGGCGCTCGGTGGGGCTGCTCTCCAAGCTCCACCCGCTGCGCTCGCACTCGTGCGCGGCCCAAGGCGGGATCAATGCCGCCATGGGGCCGAACGACTCGGTCCACGACCACATCTACGACACGGTGAAGGGCTCCGACTATCTCGCCGACCAGGACGCCGTGGAGGTCCTCTGCCGCGAGGCCGGGCCGACGGTGATCGAGATGGAGCACTTCGGCACGGTGTTCAACCGGGCCCCGGACGGCTCGCTGGACCGCCGCGCGTTCGGGGGCGCCTCCTACAATCGGACCATCTTCGCCGCGGACCGGACGGGGCTCGCCCTCCTCCAGGCGCTCTTCGAGGAGCTCGCCCGCGAGCACGGGGTCCGGGTCTTCGAGGAGTACTTCGCCCTCGAACTGGTCACCCGGGACGGCCGCGCCCAGGGCGTGGTCGCGCTCGACCGGAAGACCGGCGCCCTCGAGAGCTTCTCCGCCGCTGCCGTGGTCATGGCGACCGGCCCCTTCGGCCGGATGTACCCGAGGACCACGAACTCCTACGCGTCCACCGGCGACGGGTGCGCGCTCGCCTACCGCGCCGGCGCCGCCCTCAAGGACATGGAGATGGTGCAGTTCCACCCCACAGCCCTTCCCGGTTCCGGCATCCTCATCACGGAGGGGGCGCGCGGGGAGGGGGGCATACTGCGCAACGCCCGGGGGGAACGGTTCATGGAGCGCTACGCCCCCCATGCCAAGGACCTTGCCTCCCGGGACGTCGTCTCCCGGGCCATCGTGACCGAGGTCGCCGAGGGCCGGGGGTTCCCGGACGGCACCTGCCACTTAGAGCTCATGCACCTCGGCCGGGAGAAGGTCGAGACGAAGCTCCAGGAGATCGTCGACTTCTGCCGCAGCTTCGCCGGTGTGGATCCGGTGACGGAACCGATCCCGGTCTACCCGGCGCAGCACTACATGATGGGCGGTATCTCCACCGATATCCGCGCCCAGACGACCCTTCCCGGGCTCTTCGCCGCGGGGGAGGCCGCGTGCGTCAGTGTGCACGGGGCGAACCGCCTGGGGGCGAACTCGCTGCTCGAGACGCTCGTCTTCGGGAAGATCGCCGGCCGCGAGGCGGCGGCGCAGGCCGCGAAGTCCCCCTCCGGGGGAGTGACCGCGGCCGATGAGGAGAGGGCGCGACAGCGGCTCCACGCGCTCTGGGACCGAAAGGAGGGAGAGGCCCCCGCCCGGATCCGTTCCGATCTCCAGACGACGATGGAGAGGAACGTGGGGATCTACCGCACCCCGGAGGCCCTCGCGACCGCCCTCCAGGACGTGCGCACCCTCCGGCAGCGCTACCAGCGCTGCTACGTCGCCGACAAATCCTCCGTCTACAACGTGAACCTCTTGGACGCCCTCGAGCTCGAGAACCTGCTCGACCTGGCGGAGACCATCGTGACCGGTGCCCTCGACCGGACCGAGTCGCGCGGGGCCCACGTGCGCCGGGACTTCCCCCAGCGCAACGACGCCCAGTGGCTCAAGCACATCCTCCAGACCCGGGGCCCGGACGGCCCCGTGCGGAGCTACCTCCCGGTGACCATCACGAGCTACACCCCGAAAGAGAGGAGCTACTGAAATGGTGAGGATACCCCTGGAGGTCTTCCGCTACGCCCCCGGCAACGCTTCCTCGCGCTACGACCGCTTCGAGCTCGAGGCCGAGGAGCACACCCCCATCCTGACCCTGCTGCTCAAGGTGCGCGACGAGATCGATCCCTCCCTCGCCGTGCGCTACTCCTGCCGCCAGGCGATCTGCGGCTCCTGCGCCGTCCGCATCAACGGAAAGAGCCGCCTGGCCTGCCGGACCCCCGTCGGTCCCGAGCTCGCGCGCCGCTCGAAGGTGGTCATCGACCCCATGGCCAACCAGCCGGTCCTCCGCGACCTGGTCGTGGACCAGAAGCCGTTCTGGGACCGCTACCACGCCATCCGGCCCCACCTGATCCCGGACCCGGCCCATCCGCTTCCCGAGGGACGGGAGAGCCCGATGACCCCGGAGCAGGTCTCCCAGTTCAAGGAGACGCCGCGCTGCATCGCCTGCGCCTCCTGCTACAGCGCCTGCCCGGCGGTCGGCAGCGACGAGGCTTTCCTCGGACCCATGGCCCTGGCCAAGCTCTACCGCTTCGCGGTGGACCCCCGCGACGGGGGCCTCCGCTCCCGTCTCGAGCAGGTGCAGAACCAGTCGCTCTGGCTCTGCCTGCGCTGCAACCTCTGCGTGGAAGCCTGCCCGAAGGACGTCCGCCCCGGCGAACGCATCGTCGACCTCAAACGGATGGCCAACCAGACGCTGGGAGAACGTGAGGCGGGCAGCCGCCACGCGATCCGCTTCTCCTCGAACCTCCAGGCCTCGGGGCTGCTCAACGAACGCCGGCTGGCCATGGACTCGCTCGGGATGGGAGGCGTGATCCGGCAGCTCCCCAAGGCCATCACCATGATGCGCCACGGCCGCTCTCTCCGGGCGCCGTCGCCGATCGCGGGCCTCTCGGAGGTGCAAGCGATCTACCGGGCCCTGGACCGGCCGGAGGACCTCATGCACCGGGAGCGTCCCCCCTCCGGGGAGATCAAGGGACCCCGCGCCCCCACCCTTGCTCCCCACGCCCCGAAGGCCGAGCCGGAGGCAGCGGCCGCGGGAGGAGGGAAGCCATGAAGGTCGCCTACTACCCGGGCTGTGTCGCCCAGGAGTCGGGCAAGGAGCTCGACCTGGCGACCCGGCTCGTGGCCCCCCGCCTCGGGATCGAGCTCGTCGACTTCCCCAACTTCTCCTGCTGCGGGAGCGGCTTCGTCGACGAGTCGAACCTGACGCTCAACGTGGCGCTCAACGCGCGCAACCTGGCCATCGCCGAGCGCGCCGGGCTCGAGCGGATCATGACCGTCTGTTCCACCTGCCAGGGGATGCTCGGACTGGCCCGGGGGACGCTCGCCTCGGACCCGGTCGTGCGCGGCCGGGTGGAGGGGGTGCTCGGTCCGCTGGGGCTGCGCTACGAGGGAAAGGCCGAGCCCAAGCACATGCTCCAGATGATCGTCGAGGACCTCGGGGGAGCCTCCCGCCTGACCAGCCTGGTCAAACGCCCCCTGCGCGGCCTCAAGGTGGGCGCCTTCTACGGCTGCCATCTCCTCCGACCGCACGACCACACCCGCTTCGACGACCCCGAGGACCCCACCTCCTTCGAGGAGGTCATCACCGCGCTGGGGGCCGAGCCGGTCGACTACCGCGGCCGCGTGATGTGCTGCGGGTTCCCCATCCAGTTCGTCAAACCCGCCACCGCCGAGCGCATCGCCGGGCGGCAGATCCTGGACGCCAAGCAGCACGGGGCCCACGCCATGGCCACCCCCTGCCCGCTCTGCCACATCTCCCTGGACACCTACCAGAAGGAGGCGGGCAGAGCGGTGGGCCAGGAGCTCTCCATGCCGGTGCTCCACTTCCCGCAGCTCCTGGGGCTCGCCTTCGGGTTCGACCCTGTCGCCCTGGGGCTCCCGCGGCACCTGGTGAGCACCGAGGGGCTGCTACGCCAGCTCGGCTCGGTCGCCGTGCCGGCCTGAGCCCTCCGGCACGGCCGGCGGCTCGGTCTTGCGGAGCACGTAGTAGTGGAGCCGGTCGCACTGGCGCTGGAAGTAGCCGCGCCCCTGCTCCCCGTAGGACTCCCGGAGCACCCGGGCGAGCTCCTGCGCGGAGAGCCCCGGGTCCACCACGGGGGAGAACATGCAGGAGAAGACCAGGACGAGACGGCCCTCCATCTCGATACGGTCGGTCTCCGGTGCGCCGCAGAACGGGCAGCGGAGCGGCCCTTCGCCCGATACGGACCCGGCGGACATGAGGGGGGACGAGCCCGCGGCGCCCTTATCCCCTTCGCTCTGGGCACCCGAAGCCACCGAGGGGAAACGGGGAGGGCACCACGGGCCCCGCCCGGGCTCGGCAGGCTTATCAGCGTCCAGAGGGACCTTGGGAACTATGGCTCCGGGAGGCCCCTCCCCGCGCCCCGACCCTCCCCTTCGTCCCGCGGGGGTCGCCCTCGCCCTCCTCGTGGTCCTCCTTCTCTCCTCCTTCGCCGGGGCTCGCCCTGCCGTCCTTCCCTCCCTCCTTGGGAGCCCTGCCCCACCCTCCACCGTGTCCGGTGCGGAGGTGAGCGGCCCGCTCGAGACCGTCACGCAGTCTCCCACCGCTCCCCTCCCAGGGGCGAAGGTCGTCGCGGACCCGGTGCCGCTCGCCGAGCGACTCCCGGTCCTGGTCACCCTGCGCTACCGGGACACTTCCGGCCTCACGACCCTGCTCGCCGGTCTCTCGAACCCCCTCTCCCCCCTCTACCATCACTACCTCACCGCGGCGGAGTTCGACGCAGAGTATTCCCCCTCCGCCACCTCCTACGCGTCCCTCCGGTCGTACCTCGCCGGCTTCGGGGCGACGGACTTCACCCCCTTCTCTGACCGGACCTCCCTCGGCTTCGTGGCTACGGCCTCGAGCCTGGAGGCGATGTTCCACGTCTCCTTCGTCGTCTACACGCGCGGGAGCGGAGACTTCCTCGCGACGTCGGGCCCGCCCCGGCTCCCCGCCTCGCTCGCCGCCGGGATCCTCCAGGTGGAGGGGCTGGACACCGATCCGGCCCTGGGGGGAGAGGTGGTCTCGGGCCTGGCGCCCGGGCCCGCCGGTACGTCGTCCGCCCGCCCCGGGCTCTCCGGCTACCTCCCCCCGGTCACCGCCGGCGCCGTGCAGTACGAGTACGCCCCCGACTTCCAGGTGGCGTACGACGAGCTCGGTCTCTTCCAGCAGTCGGGCTTCCCCCGCAACGCCGTCATCGCCACCATCCTCTGGGCCGGGCAGTACACCGGACCGGGGGCCTCCAGCCCCTACGGGAACCTCACCAACGGGGAGGTCCTGCCGCCGTTCGTTCCCAGCGACGTGAGCAGCTTCTACAACGAGACGCTTCCACCGGGAGAGCCCGTCCCCATCGCCCGGGGCGTCCCCATCAACGGGGCCCCCGAGCCGGGTCCGCTCGCCTCGTGGGACGGGATCGGTGCCGCCTTCGAGAACACCCTCGACCTGGAGATGGCCGGCTCCACCGCCCCCGGGGCGAGGCTGTACAACGTCTACGGCCCGACGAACAGCTTCCTCAACCTGGACGAGGCCTTCGCCACGGCGCTGAGCCCCCCTTCCAACGAGAGCGGGCTGCTCAACGTGAGCGTGATCTCGAACTCCTGGGTGGGACAGGACGTCAACGACAGTTCCTGGTACAGCAGCCTCGAGCAGGCGCAGGCGCGGGGGATCACCGTCCTGGGCTGCTCGGGGGACTCGGGGGACAACGTGGCCAGCCCCAAGTGGTACGGCTCCCAGGTCTCCTACCCCGCGACGATGGCCTACAACGACTTTGGTACGGTGGCCGTCGGCGGCACGACCGTCGGGCTGAGCCCGGCCCTCACGGTCGCCCAGAACATCGTCTGGAACATCTCCGCCGTGGGGGGGGCGGGGGAAGGACCCGCGGGCTCGGTGGGGGGCATCAGCCTCGCCATCCCCGAGCCTTCCTGGCAGCTCAACTCCTCCGCCAACGTCCTGCTCCAAGGGCGGGGCCGGGGGTGCCGGACCTCTCGGCGCTGGCGAACAACACCCTGATCACCCTGAGCCTCGAGGGCCACCAGTACCGGGCCACCAACGCCTCCTCGGGGCTGCCGTTCTACTACGCGTGGGGGACGAGCATCGCCACCCCTCTCGTGGCCGGGCTCCTGGCCGACATCGACCACGTGCTCGCTTCACAAGCGCAGCCGGCGCTGGGGTTCATCGACCCGGCGCTCTACGCGCTGGCGGACGAGCAGTATGCCCCGCTGGAGAACTACTCCAGCAACGGCTACACCGTCACGGGGGCCTACAACAGCTCCCTTCCTACCCGGCCCCTCCTGCCCGTGGTCCAGGGACAGAATCTCGTCTACTCGGCCCGCTACGGCTACAGCCTGGTGGCCGGCTGGGGCTCGTTGCAGGCGTACAACTTCACCATGTACGAGATCGCCACCGGCGACCTCCCGGGCTCGCGCGGGGTCTTCGGGGTGGAGAACGTCCTCGACCTGAACGCCCTCAACGTCACCACCACCCTGCCCGGCTCGCGCGGGGGAGGGGTCAACCAGCAGTTCAACGCCTCCGTCCAGCAGAATCTCTTCCTGGCGGATCCCTTCGGTGCGCCGGTCTACTGGGTGCAGAACGTGATCTACGTCACCTGGGTGCCCGGGGCGCCGGACGAGTTCGGCCTCACCTTCACCGGTTGGGTCGTCTACCCGTTCTACGGCCTCTACCCCACCGAGACCGTCTATGAGTACGCCGTCGGGGCCACCTACGTCCAGCGCCTCCCCGCGACGTTCGACGTGAGCACCAATCTCCTCCCGGGGACGGTCCCGGCGGTCGAGTTCTCGGTCGGCTCGAACTCGCTCACGCTGCCGGTACCGGGAGCGGCCTCGATCATCGGGAGCCTCATCTACCCGTACTCCTGGGACGGGCAGAACTACACCAACGGCCCGACGCCGAACAACCCGGGCCTGGGGGGCCTCGCCCCGCAGTTCAGCCTGGTGGGGGGACCGAGCTACGGGATCGGGAACTTCCGGAGCCCGACCGCGGGGAGCGTGACCTCGCGCCTCCGCCCGTTCGACTCGAACACCTTCGTCAATGCCTCGGTCGCGACCTTCGGGACGAACGTCGACCAGACCGGCGAGCGCGCCTCGAACCTGAGCTGGACCGCGGGGGCCGGTGGTGCCTGGGACCTCAGCGCGTCCCCCGGTAGCACCCTCCAGGGCATCCTCTCCTACCTGCCCCCGTCGGCGATCTTCCCGGTGACCTTCCGGGAGACCGGCCTTCCCGCCGGCGCCCCCTGGTGGGTCAACATCACCGGGGTGGGCTCGTTCCAGGGCAGCGGCGCGGCGGTGGAGCTCTACATGCCCAATGGGACCTTCACCTACAGCGTCGCCATGGGCTCCTCGAGCTACCGGCCGGCCCCGGGGACCGGCAGCTTCACCGTGGACGGTTCCCCGTTCGAGGCGGCCGTCGACTTCTCCCCCCAGACCTACCAGATCCGTTTCCTCGCGGTCGGCCTGCCCGCCACCGTGGGCTGGTGGCTGAACGGGACCGGCCCCCCGGTGCTCGTCCAGGGGGGATCGGTGACGCTGGACCTCAGGAACGGCACCTACCTCTACACCGCCGTTCCGGAGAACCGCTCCTGGAGGGCCTCGCCGAGCCAGGGGTACGTCGGGGTCCTGGGCGCCGATGTGAACGTCTCCGTCCCGTTCGTGCCGGTGCTCTTCCCCACCGTGTTCACGGAGCGGGGGCTTCCCACGGGCTCGCTCTGGTCGGTGAACGTCTCGGGGACCTACGAGGCCCGGGGGAACACGACCGCCCTCACGATCGACCTCTCCAACGGTAGCTATCGCTACCTCATCGCGGCGCCCTCGGGCTACACCCCCGCCCCGGTCAACGGCTCCCTCCGGATCGAGGGGGCGCCGGCGAACGTCAGCGTGAACATGACGAAGAACCCGTCGGGGCCTTCCTTCCTCGGGAGGGCGCTGACCGACGTTCTCCTGGGGACCGGCGTTGCGCTGCTCCTCGTTCTCCTCGTGGTGGGAATGAGCCGGCGGCGTCGCCGTCGCCCGCCTCCCTCCCGACCGTGGTCCCCGCCCGGCCCGGGGATGCCCGAGCCGACCACGTCCTCTCCCGGGGATCCCCCGGGGGGGACCGGTTGAGCTACCCTTCTCCTGACGGAGCGGGGCCCGTGCCGGCTCGTCCGGCGAGCGTCAGGCGAGGTCTCCGATCTCCCACGCCCAGCAGAGCGGGAGCTCCGGGCGTATCTCGATGCGTGGGGGGGCGCGTCCGGTCCCCCCGCAGGTGAGGCAGAGCGCCATCGTCTCCGACAGGCTCCGGGCCCCGCTATCATACTCCCAACGGCGTTCCACGCCCTCTCCCCGACAGAGGGGACAGGGGTCCGGCTCGTGGGTTTCGGTCTTCAGGTCCCTTCGAGGGGCGGCCATGGCTGGTTTCCTCCGTGCTCTGCTAACACTAGGCGCGGGAGTGCTATTTAACGACCGCTTCCGAAGTAGCGGGAAGGGCCTGCTCGGAGACGGCTTCAGTCCAGGTAGCCGAGCGTCCGCAACCGCTGGGCGATCCGCTGCTCGTCCTCGGCGCTGAAAGGCTCGCCCGGGGCCGAGGTCCCCTCGACGAGGCGGGCCAGGACGAACTCGACGAACTCGTCGATGCTCCGGAACTCGCTCCCCCGGAGGCGCTCCTCGAGACGCCGGTAGAGCCCCTCCGGGAGGGTGAGCTTCCTGCGGGGGGTAGGGGGCCCTGGGGCCTGCTCCGCGGCGCTCACGGTCGGTTCGACAGGATCCGGCCGATGCGGCGGAAAGCGTGGCGCAGGGTCACGTCGGTCACCTGGGCCACCCGTGCGATGTCGCTCTGCCGGAGCGGCTCGCCGAGCTCCTGGCTGGCCAGATAGAGCGCGGCGCCGGCCAGCCCGTTCGGGGAGACGCCCGACGTGTCCGGATCATCGGTCACCCGATCGAGCAGGTTGAGCGCCCGCGCCACGGTGCGGGAGGAGAGCTTGAGCTCCTCGGAGAAGCGGCGCACGTAGGTGGTGAGGCCGACCGGCGGAAGGTCGAGGTTGAGCCCGCGCCTCAACGCCATGTAGGCCCGTCCGAACTCGGCCCGGGTGATCCCGGCGGCCTGGGAGACCTCGGACCACGTGCGGGGGAGCGAGTAGCGACGGCAGGCCGCGTAGACGCTGGCCGCGGCCGCCGAGGCGGCAGAGCGGCCTCGGAAGAGCTTCGCCGCCATTCCTTTGCCGAGTACCATGAGACCCGCCTGCTGGATGAGCGGAGGGAGGCCGAGCTGGAGGGAGATGCGGCGGAGGATCTCCTCCCCCTTGGCACTCCCCCCGGCGCCCGCGCGGAGCCGGCTCCCTTCCCGGGCCCTCCGACGGAGAAGACGGAAGGCCCGCTGCGCCGAGGGGGCGAGCAGCCGGCCCTGGGCGTCCCGATTGCCCGGGAACTGCGTCTCGGCCGATCGTCGGGGGGAGAAGGGGAGCTGGGCGGGGCCGTGGCCGGTCACCAGGATCCCCTTCGCGCTCTCCTTGACGGGAGCGGGGCCGAGATCGATCCGAGCGACCTCCAGGACGAGCCCGCAGACGCTGCAGACGACCTCGCCGGTCTGTACATCCTCGACGGGACGGGGGCTGCCGCACGAGGAACAAACTCGCCCCGGCTCTTTCGGCTCCAATGGACCTACTGGGCCCGGGAAGGCCGCTTCGGGGAGGGGGCTCATCCCCCTTAAGACTTGGTGCGAACCGGTCGATCCCCCGGGGAGGGCGATACCCCGCGTCCCCGCCTCTCAGGGCCCTTCGGGTTCGGAGCAAGGGCAACCCGGCCCTGGGCCGGGCCCTGCTGCCAGGCGAGGAGCACGTACCGGAGGGAACTGAGCTCCCGGGACCTGGTGTACGCGAGCCAGTAGAGCGCGATCCCGAGCGCCGCGAGGAGCGTGACACCTCCGAAGACCAAGCCCCCCAGGCCAGGGGAGCCGGTCGCCCAACCGCTCAAGAGGAGGGCCAACGACCCGCTCACGGTGATGACCCCCAGGCCGAGGACCCGCCGGTGGAGCTGCGCCCGCGTGGCCCTCTCGATCTGGCGGGCGAGCTCGCCCCACAAGCGCGCTCCCGGGCCGTAGGAGCCGGGAAGTGCGGTCCCGCAGGCCCGGCACCGCTCGGCGGTCGCGGGGTTGCGGGAGAGGCAGTCCGCGCAGGGATTGCCCTGACCGCGGAGGGCCCTCTGCACGCTCTCCAGCGAGGGGGAGGGACCGTCGGTCGCCGTCATGCCGGACCCAAGGGTCCCTTCGGTACTTCCGGTCTCGCCCGTCCGGTCACTCCCACTCGATCGTCGCCGGTGGCTTGTCGGTGAGGTCGAGCAGGACCCGGGTGATCCCACCGTGCGAGGCCCGGGTGATCCTCTCCGCGATCCGGCGCGCGATCTCGGGGGGGAGCGCCATGGCCGTCGCCGTCATGGCGTCCGTGGACTCCACGACGCGCACACTCGCCGCCAGCCCGTAGGTCCTCACATCCCCCTCGACACCGACGGTGCGGATCGGAAGGAGCGTGGCGAAGTACTGCCAGGGCCGCGCCAGCCGCCCCTCGTGGACCGCCTGGTCGATCTCCGCCTCCACCTCCGCGCAGGCGACGCGGGCGAGCTCGACCCTTTCCGGCGTCACCTCCCCCACCACCCGGACCGCGAGCCCGGGGCCCGGGAAGGGTTGGCGCTCCCACTGCGGGATGCCCAGGTGACGGGCGACCTGGCGCACCTCGTCCTTGTAGAGGTCGCGTAACGGCTCGACGACGGAGAGCTTGAGGTCCTTGGGGAGCCCCCCCACGTTGTGATGGGTCTTGATCGTGTCGCGCAAGCTGCCTCCGCTCTCGATCCAGTCCGGGGCGATGGTCCCCTGGACGAGATGAGAGGCCCCGACCCTCCCCGCCTCCTCCTCGAAGAGTCGCACGAACGTCGCTCCGATCCGGCGGCGCTTCTCCTCGGGGTCGCTGACCCCCCGGAGCACGGAGAAGAACCGCTCCGCGCCCTTGAGGACGTGGAGTTCCACCCCTACCGAGGAGAGCAGGGCCTCGGTACGCTCGACCTCCCCCGCCCGGAGGAGCCCGGTGTCCACGAAGACGGCGCGCGCTCGATCCCCGAGGGCCCGCTGGGCGAGCACGGCCGCCACGGTGCTGTCGATCCCCCCCGAGGCCGCCACCACCGCCCGGTGGGGAGCGGGGAGCTGCTGACGGAGGTTCGCCAGCGCCTCCTTCTCGAAGGCGGCAGGGTCCTGCACGCGTCGGGCGAGGGAGTGGCTCGGTTAAGCCCTTCGCCCCGGTGACCGGGGCGGAGTCCTCGACGCCCGCAGGGTCTCCGCCGGGGGGCCGTCGCCTTTCTCCTTATGTCCCGGCCCCTTCCTTCCCGGCCCCGACCATGCGATCCCCCTCCCCAACGGACGGACCGTTGTCCATGCTCGGCATCACGGTCCGTCGGTCGTGGGTCACGGGGAGGTTCTTCCTGATCTACGCGTCCGGCATGTCCGCCTTCCTGGGGATCCTCCTCGCGATCTCCTCCGCCGCGAGCTTCGCGGCGAGCTATCCGCTGCTCCTCCCGATCTTCGGGGCGGTCGGTTCCATGGGGGCGCTCGCGGTCTTCTCCAGTGACCGGATCAAGGGGGTGCTCGAGTACCTCCTCGCCTACGGGGTCACGCCCCGGCGCCTCTTCGCGGACGTGCTCCTCTCCGGACTGGTGCTGGCCGCGGTCACGGTGGGGGTGGGAACGGGAGCCGGGCTCGGCGTCTACCTCGCCGAGGGGAACGCGCCCAATCTCTCCCTCGCCCTCCTCCTCGGCGGATACGGGATCCCGATGAGCTTCGCTTGCTCCGCCTTCGCGGCGACGATCGGGATGTACTGGACAGCGCTCTCCTCGCCGCGGCAGGGGATCAACAGCCCCGTCGGCCTCGCCCCCTTCCTGGGCATCCTCCCCTCGGTGGGGGTCCTGGTGGTGATCACCGCCCTCGCGGCTGCCGGAGCGCTCAGCTCGTTCGTCTTCCTCCTCGTCGTGGGGAGCGCCGTCGGGTTCGTGGCCGTCCTGGTGGGGGTCCTCCTCGGGCTGAGCTCGCGCCTGCTCCGCGAGGAGCGGCTGCTCTCCCCGGCCTAGGAGCGGAAGGTGGCGGCCAACCCCCTTCCCCCACACCCCGCGTCGAACAACGGCAGGAGCGCCATCGACTGCCGCTCGCTGAGCTCGGGCTACCAGGACCATCCGGTCCTTCAGGACATCACCTTCTCCATCGACCGGCCGGCCGTCTACGTGGTCCTGGGACCCAACGGGGCCGGCAAGACCACGCTCTTCCGGACCCTTTCCGGCATCCTCCCGCCCACCCGGGGGGAGGTCCGGATCGACGGGGAACCGGTCCGCCGGCAGAGCTCGCGCAACCGCCTCCACTACCTCTCCCACCTCGACGGGATGCCGGACGGCCTCAAGGTGGGGGAAGCGCTCCACTTCTACGCCCGCGCCGAGCGGGCGGGGCCTGCGGACGTGGAGCGGGTGCTCGATCTCCTGGAGATCCGCCCGCTCCGGGACCAGTACCTCTCCCGGCTGAGCGCCGGGCAGCGCAAGCGCGTCTCCATCGCGCGGGTCTTCCTGCGCGAGCGGGAGATCTACCTCCTCGACGAGCCGACGAGCAACCTCGACGCCAAGGCGGCGCGGGAGATCCGCGGCCGGATCCTCGAGCTCAGCCACGAGAAGATCGTGCTCTACTCCTCCCACAACCTCTTCGAGGCGAGGGAGATCGGGGAGTACGTCCTCGCCCTGCGGGACGGTCGGCTCGCCCGCTTCGACCGGATCGAGAACCTGCGCACGAGCCGGTTCGTGGTGGGGCTGAAGCTCCTCGAGCCTTCGGCGCTCCTCGAAGGGTACCCCCGCGAGGGGGAGTACTATCTCCGCGAGCTCCCGGGCCCGGAGGAGGTGCCGACCCTGCTCCACTGGCTCGATACCCACGGGGTCCGCGTGCGCGAGGTCCGGGAGATGGGCAACCCTCTCGAGGACCTCTTCACCTAGGGGACCGGCCGGTCCCACGGCAACGGGAGGCTCCGGGCCGGCTCAGACCATCGGGATGAGACGGACCTGGGGAGGGCCCTTCTCCGGGTCCTCGACGATGGCGTAGAGCATCGTCCGGGGCCTCACCCCATAGAGGCACGGGGTGTTGTCGATGCTCACCAGCCGGAAGTACGTCTCCATCATGTTCACGATCTCCGCCGTGGAGGAGAGGCCCGGCTTGAGCAGCCCCAACCCCACGTCCCCCATGAGATTGGTCCTCTCCACCCCCATGAAGAGCGTCCGGATGGCGAGCTGGTCCCCCTGGAGGTACTCCAGGGTGTCGAAGCCCGTGTACTCCAGGTACGGCTGGGGGTCCTCCTCCCCCCGGACGGCGCGCTCGGCGCTCTGGAGGGCGCGCTGGGCGTCCTCCCGGCCGGCGCGGAGCATGGGGAGGATGTACGGGGCCTTGGGCTCGGCAGCGAAGTAATCCGTGATCCGGACCCGGTCGTCGAAAATCCGTGCCGGCACGTAGCGGATGAGCTGCTCTCGCAGCGATTCCGGGGCCTCGCCGCCGGAAAGGACCCCCAGGATCCCCCGCCCCTGGGCGAGGAAGTTCAGGAAGACCGGGGCGAAGAGGCGGTAGTAGTCCTCGATGGAGACGTTCACGTCGAGCTCGAAGCCGTTGTACGAGCCGCGCCGGAAGCCTCCCCCCAGCAGCGCATCGAAGTCCGGTATCCCCGTGGAGAAGTGCGTCGGGCTGTCACGGAGCGGCGTCCACGGCCGCGAGGGGGGCGCCAGGGCATCCCGTCGGGCCAGGGCCCCGAGGCCCAGCGCCCGGAAGCGACCGCCGGCGAGCGTGAGGGCGTAGCGGGGGCGGGGGATCGCCGTGGCCCGGAGCTTCTCCAGGCGCAGGTGGCGGATCCGCCGCTCGTCGACCTCCTCCCGCGAGAGCGAGACCAGGCCGTCCACCAGGTACTCGATCCCGCCGGCCTCGGGCTTCTCCAGCACCATGACCACGTTCGTGTTGGAGTTCTCCGCCAGGTCCTTCTGCAGGGCCATGACCAGCTCCTCCATCTCGAGTCCGTACTTGTGCGTCACCCCCTCGAGGGAGTCGACGACGAGGAGCGCCTTCTCGGGAAGGACGCGCTCGATGCGCTCGTACATGTGCTCGAGCTCGGGCATCCTCGAGCGCTGCAGCAGCGAGCCCAGCTGCGTCCGGTCCACGTGCCGGGGGCGGGTGCTCTCCTCCCCCAGGCTCCGGAGCAGGCTCCGCGCCTGGGCGACCTTCTCGCGCGCCTGGGGCGAGGCGGGGGGCGTGCCCTCGCGCTCCCCCTGGGCGAGGGACTCGAGGAAGATCTTCCCGGCGTCGTAGAGCCGGTTGCGCGACTCCACGGTCTTGAGCCAGGGGAACTGCCGTAGGAGCGCGTCGTCGGAGACCCGGGTGGAGAGGTAGAAGCTCCGCTCCTCCATCCCGAGCTTCTCGAGGATCTCGAGGCCGAGGGTGGTCTTGCCGGTCCCCGCCCCTCCCTTGATGATGACGCTCCGCCCCCCCGGTTGACCGAGGAAGCTCACCAGCTCGGGAGGGATCCCTGAGCCCTCCGATGTGGCCAGAACCATCCGCGTCCGCGCTCCCGATGCTCTCCGAGGAAAGCAGGCGAAACCCGGCTTATATAATGACCGGAAAGTCGGTCCTTCCGCCTCAGCGCGTCGCCCGCGCTCGCTCTTCGAGGAGATCGCGGGCGGAGCTCAGCGCGTCCCGGAGCGCCTTTCCCGAGGGGCCCGAGCCGGTCGCCGCGCTCTCGCTCCCCCCTCCCTTCCCGCCCCACGCGGGAAGGACGGCGGCCAGCAGTTCCCGCGCGGGAAAGCGGTCCGGCGCGGAGGAGGCGATGAAGAGCCGCCCCGGGGCGCCCTCGGACTCCGCAGAGAGGATCGCCACCGTGTCGGGGGTGCGGGTGAGCTCCCGCGCGAGCTCCTGGAGCCGGGCGGCGTCGAGGGAGGTCTCTCCGCTGATGAGATGGAGCCCGCCGGGAGGACCCTCCAGGTCCCGGGCCCCCTCGCGCCGCAGGCGCTGGGCGATCTCGCGAACGTCCGCCCGGTCGCCGGCCCGGGCCCCCTTCTCGAGCGCGTGGAGGCGCTCCTTGAGCCGCTCCACCGCGGGGGGGATGCCCTCCACGGGGGCAGCGAGCAGACGGGAGGTCTCCTCGAGCACGCGGCCCTGCTCCTGCATGACCGTGAGGGAGCGCTCCCCGGAGACGAAGTTGAGCCGCACCATCCCGTCCTGGATCCGCTCGGAACCCAGGATCTTCACGAACCCCACCTCGCTCGTGTGGGTGCAGTGCGTCCCCCCGCAGGCCTCCACGTCGAAGCCGTCGATGTCCACGATGCGAAGCTCGCGGCCGGGAACCGCCCCGCCCTGGTAGAGGCCGAACCCCCAGCGCTCCTCGGCCCGGTTGCGCGCCTCGAAGAAGCTCAGGACGGGCCGGTCCTCCGCGACGAGCCGGTTGACCAACCGCTCGACGCGGGAGAGCTCCTCCGGCGAGAGCGAGGACCAGTGGGTGACGTCGAGCCGGGCCCCTTCGACCCCCTTGTACGCCCCGGCCTGCCAGACGTGCGGTCCGAGGATCTTGCGCAGCGCCCCGTTGATCAGATGCGTCGCCGTGTGGTGCTGCATCAGCTGGCGGCGCCGGGGACCGTCGACCCGGCCTTCCACGATGTCGCCGATGCCGAAGGGTGCGGGGGAGGTCAGGCGATGGAGGACGTGGGGACCGACGCGCGTCACCTCGGGAACGGCGATCCCCGCGATCTCCCCCCGGTCGGTGACCTGGCCGCCCCCCGTCGGATAGAAGTACGTCCGGTCCAGCACGACCCAGGGGCCCTCGCTGAAGACCACCCGGGCGCTGAAGCGCAGCCGGTACGGGTCGAGCGGGTAGAGGACCTCGGTGGCCGGGATGCTGGAGGGGACCTTGGGAGCCTCCGCCCCTCCCTCCTCCCCGGTCGCGCCCCCTTCCGCGGGGATCGCTCGCTCATGGAGAGCGCTCACCCGGGAGAGGAAGTCCGCCGGGACCTCGAGCGGGGTCCCCAGCTCCTCCTGCACCATGTCCGGCGGGATGCCGAAGCTGTCGTAGAGGCCGATGAGGTCCTCGAGGCCGAGGCTCCGACCCTCCGAGCCCCGGCGGGAGGCCAGCCGGCGCACCTGCTGGCGTCCGCGTCCGAGCGCCTCCTCGAACCGCCGCTCCTCGAGCTCCAGGATCGTCTGGAGGCCCGCGACGTCCCCTTCCACCTCCGGGAAGCTCACGCGAAGCTCCCGGACGAGGACCTGGAAGAGCGAGGGGAGGGAGAGCTCCCCCGGATGGCGGCGGAGGACGCGGAGCATCCGGCGCAGGAGCATGCGCGCGAGGTACCCCTCGCGCACGTTCGAGGGGACCACCCCGTCGGTGAAGAGGAACAGGAAGTTCTTGCCGTGGTCGAGGAGGATGGCGCGCTCGGGGTCGGAGAAGGCCCCCGGGAGCTCGGCGATCATGCGCGGGAAGATCGCCTCGTAGATCGTCGGCGTCCCCTTCGACATCCAGACGCCCCGCTCGAGCCCGTAGCCGGTGTCGACCACGGTCATGGGCATCCGCCGCCAGTCCCCCTCGCGCCCCTCGTACTCCATGAAGACGAGCGTCGCCACCTCGAGCCCGCGGATCCCCACCGAGAGGGACGGGCCCCGGTTGCCGCCCCCCTCCCAGGCCTCCTCCTTGTAGGTGATCTCCCCGTCGGGGACCCCCAGGTCCTCGTGGTAGAACTCCTGGCAGAGCTCCACGGTCCGGTCCTTGAAGTAGACCGGCTGGTCGGGGAGATTGAAGGCGTGGTGGGCCATCATCTCGAAGAAGGTCAGGTGCCGCCCGGTGACGCCCACGTTGTCGATGTCCACCATCCGCAGGCACGGCTGCGAGATGGTCAGCGGGTTCGCCGGGGGCGGGATCGCCCCCGAGGTGACCCACGGCTGGAAGTCGTAGATGGAGGCCTGCACCAGCAGCACGTCGTTGCGCCAGCGCGGCACCACCGGGTAGCGCCTCAGCCGCTTGTGCCCGCGCTTCTCGAAGAAGCCAAGGAAGTGCTCCCGGAACTCGTCGAGCTCGAAGGGGCGGCGGAAAGGGGAGCTCCCCTGGAAGGAGTACGGCGTGCACGGCGTCTCGCCGCAGCGGGTGCGGTCCCCCCGGGACCAGAACGCCTCCCCGCAGGAGCTGCAGACCCGCCGCCTAAAGCCGAGCCGGGCCGGGAAGGCCTCCTCGTATTCGCGCGGGTCGAGCGTCATGGGGCCGAGGGGCTACCCTCCCAGCGAGTTAAGCGTTCGCGCCCGGCGAGGCGGGCCGCTCCGGGGCCCGACGGCCCCCGGTCTCACAGAGGTCGACCACCGGGCATTCCCCGCACCGGGGGCGACGCGGCTGGCAGATGTTCTGCCCGTGCTGGACGAGGAGCGGGTTGAGCGGCACCCAGAGCTCCCGGGGGACGATCCTCTCCAGGGCGGCCTCGGTCTCCCCGGGGGTCTCGGTGCGCACCGCCCCCAGGCGGTTGGCCAGGCGGTGCACGTGGGTATCGACCGGGATCGCCGGGATGCCGAAGCCGAAGACCAGCGTGCAATTGGCGGTCTTCGGGCCGACGCGGGGGAGGGCGAGGAGCGCCTCCCGCTCCCGCGGCACCTCCCCCGCGTGCCGCCGGACCAGGATCCGGGAGAGCTCCCGGAGGTCGCGGGCCTTGCTGGCGTAGAAGCCGATGGGGCGGAGGATCCGGCGCAGGCGGGGGAGCGGGGCCCTGGCCAGCCGAGCCGGGTCCGGGTACTCGGAGAAGAGGGCTTCGGCCACGCGGTCCGTGGTCTCGTCGCGGGTGCGCTGGGAGAGGACGGTCGCCACCAGCACCTGGAAGGGCTCCTCGGCGTGGGCGTGGAGGTACGGGACCCTCCAGATCCCCACGCGGTAGAACTCCGCCAGCCGACGGAAGAGCTCGGCCCAAGGGATCGCCCGGGGAGGGTCCTGGGGGGGCCGGGGGCCCTTCCCTCCCCGGCTCCGGGGCGCAGCGCCTCTCCTCCTCCGGGGCGGGCTCAAGGGACCCTCCGCCGGGAACGGGGCCGGGGGGAGGAGATCGGGTCGGTGAGGTCGGGGCCCTCGTGGGGCACGCCCCGCACGACCTCGAGGACGGCCCCGGCGAGATAGACGCCGCCCGCGGCGAGGAGGAGCCCCCGCGGCCCCACGAGGCCGCGCCCCCAACGGACCGCCTCGGCGACGGAGGGGAGCGCGAAGACCCGGGGGAAATGCGCTCGGGCCTCGCGGCGAAGCAGCTCGGGATCGGCCGCCCGCTCGGAGGCGAGGGGGAAGACCGCCACGGTCTCCGCCACGGGCCGGAGGGCTGCCAGGTTCTCCCCCACCCGCTTGTCGCTCAGGGAGGAATAGAGCAGGACCGAGGAGGCGGCCTCCCGGTCCGGATGCAGCTCCCGGAGCGACGCGGCGACCTCCTTCGCGCTCTCGGGGGTGTGCGTGGCGTCGAGGTAGAAGAGCGGCGCGGAGGAGAGCCGCTCCAGCCGCCCCGGCCAGCGCACAGCTCCGAACCCCTCCTGATAGGCGCGCTCGGGAAGGGTGCGGCCGGTGACCTTCTGGAAGAGATCGAGGGCGGCCACCGCCACCGCCGCGTTCCTCGCCTGGAAGGTGCCGAGGAGGGGGAGCGAGAGCCCCCGGTGCGTCGCCTCGGGGGTCACGACATCGAGCGTCTGGCCTTCGAGGGCGCTCTCCCGGTGCTCGACCCGGACCTCCTTCCCCAGGACCCAGAGCGGGACCCCCAGCTTCGCCGCCTGGCGGCGCACCTCCTCCAATCCCTCCCCCTCCGTGACCCCCGTGACCGCCCAGGCGTCGCGGTGGAAGATCCCGGACTTCTCCCGGGCGATCTCCCGGAGGGTGGAGCCGAGGAGCTCGGTGTGCTCGAGCTCGAGGCTCGTGATCACGGTCACGGGCGCCTGAAGCACGTTCGTCGCGTCGAGCCTCCCGCCGATGCCCACCTCGATGGCCGCGGAGTCGGCGTGCCGGCGGGCGAAGTGGTCGAAGGCCCAGGCGGTCGTGACCTCGAAGTAGGTGGCCTCACGGAAGAGTTCCGATCCACGTTCCAGGGCGTCCATCGCCCGGCGGACGCGCGCGATCCCGCGCACCACCTCCGCCGGCGTCGCCGGCCTCCCGTCCACCTGGGCCCGTTCCCGGTAGCTGAGGAGATGCGGGGAGGTGTAGAGCCCGGTCCTCCTCCCCGCCGCCTGGAAGACCGAGGCGATGAGGGCGGAGACCGAGCCCTTCCCCTTGCTGCCGGTGACGTGGACGCTGGAGAAGCTCCGGTGCGGGTCCCCCAGCTCGCGGAGGAGGAGCGCGGTGAGCTCCGGCCCGGGCCGGGTCCCGAGGCGCTTGAGGCCCCAGAGGTAACGAAGCGTCGAGGCGTACTCGGGGGAGGGCCCGGGACGTCGGGGGGGCTCGGGCACGTTCGGACCGTCTCAGTAGAGGGAGCGCTCGCGGTAGCGGCCGAAGACCTCGCCGAGCGCCTGGACGATCTCCCCCAGGGTGGCGCGCGCCTTCACCGCCTCGAGGATGGCCGGCATGGTGTTCTGCCGCTCGTCCCCGGCGGCCTTCTGGAGCGCATCGAGGCTGCGGGCGGTCCGGGAGGCGTTCCTCCGCGCGCGCAGACGGCGCAGCCGCTCGCTCTGCTTGCGCCGGGCCTCCTCGGAGATCCTCAGCTTCGGGACCCGGACGGGCGTCTCGGTGGCGTAGGCGTTGACCCCGACCACCTTGCGCTCCCCCGCGTCCACCTCGCGTTGGAACCGGAAGGAGGCCTCCTGGATCTCCCGCTGGAAGAAGCCGCGCTCGATGCCGGCCACGACGCCCCCCATCTCCTCGATCCGGTCGAAGTAGCGCCGGGCCTCCTCGCAGAGCCGGTCGGTCAGCCACTCCACGTAGTACGACCCGCCGAACGGATCGACGAAGTCGGCCACCCCGGTCTCCTCGGCGAGGATCTGCTGGGTCCTGAGAGCGATCCGGACCGCGCTCTCGCTGGGGAGCTGGAGCGCCTCGTCGTAGGAGTTGGTGTGCAGCGATTGGGTCCCGCCGAGCACTCCGGCGAGGGCCTGCACGGTGGTGCGGACGATGTTGAGCTCGGGCTGCTGGGCGGTGCACGAGCAGCCCGCGGTCTGGGTGTGGAAGCGCAGCCAGAGCGAGCGCTCCTTCTTCGCGCCGTAGCGCTCGCGCAGGCGCTCGGCCCAGAGGCGACGGGCGGCGCGGAACTTGGCGATCTCCTCGAAGAAGTCGTTGTGGCTGTTGAAGAAGAAGCTGATGCGCGGGGCGAAGTCGTCCACCGGGAGCCCCCGCTCCCGGGTCGCCTCCACGTAGGCGAAGCCGTCGGCGAGCGTGAAGGCGAGCTCCTGCACCGCCGTGGAGCCGGCCTCCCGGATGTGGTAGCCGGAGACCGAGATCGGGTTCCACCGGGGGAGGTGCTTCGCGCCGTACTCGATGGTGTCGATGACCAGCCGGAGCGCGGGCCGCGGCGGATAGAGGAACTCCTTCTGCGCGATGTATTCCTTGAGGATGTCGTTCTGCGTCGTGCCCCCCAGGGCCTCGGGGGGGGTCCGGTGCGCCTCGGCGGTGGCGATGTACATCGCCCAGAGGACCGAGGCCGGGCCGTTGATGGTCATGGAGGTGGTGACCTTCCCCAGCGGGATCCCGCGGAGGAGCCGGGCCATATCCTCGACGCTGGAGACGTTCACGCCGCACTTCCCCACCTCCCCCGCCGATTCCGGGGCGTCGGCGTCGAGCCCGTAGAGCGTGGGGTCATCGAAGGCGATGGAGAGGCCGCTCTCCCCGTGGCGGAGCAGGTAGTGGAACCTCTTGTTGGTCTCCTCCGGGGTCGCGAACCCGGAGAACATCCGCATCGACCAGAGCCTCCCGCGATACATGCTCGCGTGGATCCCTCGCGTGAAGGGGTACTCCCCGGGCAGTTCTGGCTCCCCCCCGGGCGCGGGACGGGCCAGCGGGTCGTAGAGCCGCTCCACGGGGATCCAAGAGAGGGTCTCGAAGCGGTCCCGGCGCTCCGGGGTCCTCTGGAGCGCGGGGCCAAGGGTCTCCTCCTCCCAACGGCGGCGCGCCTCGGCCACCCCCTGGAGAGCGGAGGGGACCGGCGGGCGGGCGGAAGGTGCCTCCGGCGGGGGGGTCGCGGCCTTGGAGGAAGCCATGGGAACGCTGAGCGACAGGCACCTATAGAACCTCTCCCGGGGGCGGGCGGGGTTCCCGCTCCTCCTGCGACAGCAACCTCGGAAGCGCCCGACCGCTCAGGGTCCTGAGGGCCCCGGCGCGGGGCCCCGCGGCGCAGGCTTCGGGACGAGCTTCGCTCGCGTGATCGCCCAGCGGTGCGAGGCGCCCCGGGACTCCCGCCGGCTCTCCTCCACCTCGATCCTCTCTCGGAACGCTGGCGCGTCGGTCACGAAGGTCTCGTACTCCCCCCCCTCCCCGGCAACGTGGAAGGGGGTGGGGCCCTTTGCCCGGCGTTCGAACTCCTCGAGCAGGGGGAGGTCCAGGGTGTGTCCCGCGAGTTCGGCTTCGAGCGGCTCGCTGGCCACCTGAACGATCCGGATCTCGAGACCGCTCTGGATCTCCTCGCGCACGGCGCGGGCACCGTCCATCCGCCAGAGCGGGGCGAAGACCTCGAGCCCGAGCTCCTCTCCCACCCGCTGCAGGCGCGACCACTGGTAGGAAGAGCCGATGGCCCCCACCGTGACCCCGTCGAGACCCCTCGACCGCAGTGGGGCGAGGGCGCCCCGGAGCCCCTCGAGCTCCGCCTCCGGCCCCCGGCCCGCCACCGACACCGCGCGATGCGGTTTCCTCCATGCCTGTGCCTGGAGAGCGACCCAGGCGAGGTTGGGAGTGTGGAAGAGCCAGGCGTCCTCCTCCTGCGGTACCAGCGTCAGCGCCTCTTCGATGGTGAACCCGGTCGATTCGAGCAGGAGGGCGGCATGGAGGGAGTCCTTCCCTCCGGAGAGCAGGGCCGAGAGCCTCACGGTCGGGCCGCGGGGAGAGGGCGCGGGTAGAAGCCCGCCTGCCAGCGGGGATAGAGACGCTCGAGGTCGAGCTCGGCCAGGCGGCGATCCCCCTCGGTCCAAAGCCCTCCCGCCTCCTCGACCCGCCCGATCCGGCGGAAGGGGAGCCCGCGGAGGACCCCGCGTAGCGCCTCCTCGTGGTCGGGGCGGACCTCCACCACCCATCGCGGACCCCCTTCCGCGAAGAGCTTCACCCAGCTCGGGATCCCTTCGCCACTGACCTGCTCCAGGTCGACGGAGAAGCCGAGCTTCCCCCCGAACGCCATCTCCACCAGCGTCTGGGAGAGCCCTCCCTCGGAGACGTCGTGCACCGCTTCGACGAGCCGCTCCTCGGAGGCTCGGAGGAGCCCCTCTCCGCAAGCCGGGAACGTCGCCCCGGGGAAGGCCGCGAAGCCTCCCCCCGGTCCGCCGAACCTCCTCTGGTAGCTCGAGCCGGTGAGCCCCCGCACCTCCGGCCCGAGGAGATAGAGGGCGTTCCCCGAACTCTTGAGGTCGCTACTCATCATCCGGGAGATGTCGGGAACCACCCCTACCGTCAGGACGACGGGGGTGGGGGGGATGCTCGCACCGAGCCCTCCGTTGTAGAAGCTCACGTTCCCGGAGGGGACGCTGATCCCGAGAGAGGCACACGCACGGGCGATCCCCGCCACCCCCCGGTCGAAGTCCCCCAGGACCGTGGGGTCGTTGGGATTGCCGAAATTGAGGCAGTCCGTCAGCGAGTCCGGACGGGCCCCCACGGCGTAGAGATTGGCGGCCGCCTCCTCCACGGAGGCGGAGCCGCCCCGCTCGGCGTCATAGGCACAGAGGAATGGCTGGCTCCCCACGGCCAGGGCGATCCCGAGGGCCTTGTTCGCGGAGACCTGGAGCACGGCCGCGTCGGCGTGGGTGGGGTGGTCCGGTCGGCCGGTGAGGGGCTTCCCTACGGTCCGCCCCTGGACCTCGTGGTCGTAGAGGCGCACGACGCCTTCCCGGCTCCAGCCGTTCTCGCTCAGGAGGAGCTCTTCGAGCGTCGCAGAGAGGTCGGAGGGAGCCGGCGGGAGGGGGTCCGGCGCACGGGGGGACGGGGGGGCCATGTCGAGCCGGGGAGGGGGGGGCTCCAGCCGGAAGGAGAGCGGGAGGTCGCCGAGCCTCTTGCCGCGGTAGAAGATCCGTTCCCGGTCCCCCTCGGTGACGGTCCCCACCACCGCCAGGGGGACCTCCCATCGCTTGAAGATGGCGCGAAGCCGAGGGAGGTTCGGAGGTTCCACGGCGAGGATCATCCTCTCCTGGCTCTCGGAGACCCAGATCTCCCAGGGCGCGAGCCCCGTCTCCCGGAGCGGCACACGCTCCAGATGGATCTCGGAGCCGAAGCCCCCGGCGTGCACGAGCTCCCCGGAAGCGCTGGAGAGCCCCCCTCCCCCGAGGTCCTTCATCCCGGCGATGAGCTTCTCGTCGGCCGCCTCGAGGCAGGCGTGGATGAGCGGTTCCTTCAGGATGGGGTTTCCCAACTGGACGGCCCCGCGCGACTCTTCCTCGCTCTTCGAGGAAAGCTCACGCGAGGCGAAGGCGACCCCGCCGATGCCATCGCGCCCGGTCAGGCCCCCGACGAGGACCAGATGCTGCCCCGCCCGGGACGCCCGGTTGGGCAGGAGACGGGAGCGCGGGAGGAGGCCGACGCAGGCGACGTTCACCAGCGGGTTCACGCGGTAGGCGCTGTCGAAGGTGAGGCTGCCCGCCACCGTGGGGACCCCTACGCGGTTGCCGTAGTCGCGGATGCCCGCGACGACGTTCTGGAAGAGGTAGCGCGAGGGCTTGATGCCCGGGAGGGGCCGGGCCCGCCCGGGATCGAGCGGGCCGAAGAAGAGCGGGTCGGCGAGGGCCACCGGCTTCCCTCCCATGGCGAGGACGTCACGCAGGATCCCCCCGATCCCGGTGGCGGCCCCCCCGTACGGTTCGATGGCGCTGGGGTGGTTGTGCGACTCGATCCTAAGGGCGTAGGCCCACTCCTCGTCGAGCGCGACGACCCCGGCATCGCCGCGGGCGAGCACCCGGGGAGGGACCGGGAGGGGGCCGAAGTGACGGCTCAGGATCGGGCGCGACGACTTGTAGGAGCAGTGCTCGCTCCAGGACTGGGCGATCCCCGCGAGCTCGAGATCGCTGGGATCTCGCCCCTCGGCCCGGAAGTGTTCGGAGAGGGCCGCGAGCTCCTCGCCCGAGAATCCCAGGGAGCGCTCCTGGCTGAAGCGCGAGAGCTCCTCGGGGGAGAGGGAGCGGAAGCCCCCCGGCCGGGTCCGGCGGGTGCGGGGGACGGTGCTAGCGCCCCGAGCCATGCGCGCGCGGCCCCTTCCGCGGGCTTCCGATCGTCACCTGGTGGATCACGGGGTTCGCGAGGAGCTGCTCCACGGCCCGCTCGGCCTGCCGCCGGGCCTCCTGGGGAGTGAGGCCGGAATAGCGCAGGGTGTACCCCTTGGAGATCCCCACGCCCACGAGCCCACGGACCTTAAGGAGCCGGAGCGCCTTGAGCACCTCTCCGGCCTCGGCGTCGACGACCCCCGGCTTCAACCTCACTCGGACCTCAAGGGAGAGGACGGGGGCTTCGCTTCGGACCAAGGGCCTCCTGGGGGCGTCGGCACGAGGGAGGGGTTTAAAAGGGCGGAGCACGGAGATTTGGCAAAAGATTTAATAGTGACCCTGGTTGGCTCGCCCGCCTCCGGGGGGGTCCCTGACGGTGGAAGAACTCATTCTGAGCGTCGAATTCCTGCGTTCCCGGGAGAAGGTCACGGCCCGGGTGGTCAGCGAGGCCGGCGGGGTCCGGGAGTACAGCTCCTCCCGCTCGGCGGACGTGATCGAGCAGGTCGTCGACGATCTCCGGGAAGAGTTCGAGTCCGCGCCGCCGAGCTAGGCCGTACCCGGGACGACCGGCCAAGATCGAAGTGCCATGGGGAGGACGAGCGGGGGGAACCCGCCAGTGAGCGCCGCTGTGGAAGGGGCCTTCACGAAGGTTTGGGGAGAGGATGCCGTGGTGGCGCTCATCGCCCTCAAGGTGGAGACGGCAGAGGCCGACCACGTGGCCAGCGAGACCAGCAAGTTCTCCGAGGTCGAGGACGTCTTCCTGGTCACCGGGGACACCGACATCTTTCTCAAGGTCCGCTTCCCGCACTACGGGGAGCTCAAGGACTTCGTGCTCCACCGGCTCCCCGAGGTGAAGGGGATCCGGGAGAGCAAGACGCTCCTCGTCGTCACCGCCTACAAGGAGGCCGGCGAGCGCCGGGGGACCCCGTGAGCAGCCCGAGCGCCTCCGGGGAGAGGGAGGGCGCGCTGGAGGCCTCCTTCGCCGGCCTTCCCCCGCTCGTGGAGAGCGCGCTTCACCGCGTCGCGCTCCTGCTCCA
Source organism: Thermoplasmata archaeon (assembly GCA_021828085.1). Lineage (GTDB taxonomy): Archaea > Thermoplasmatota > Thermoplasmata > Lutacidiplasmatales > UBA184 > JAKATE01. The sequence continues at coordinate 30,044 of JAKATE010000002.1, forward strand.
TCAGCTCACCGAGGACGCCTCGCTCCCGCGGAACATCCGTCGCGGCGCGCAGGGGGCCCTCACCGAGCTGACGCGTCGGGGCGTGGCGGTGGACATGAAGGTCGCCGGCACCGTGGGGCTCCTCGACGAGCTCGCCAATGACGTGAACCTCCCCCAGCACGGGCGGACGGCCATCTGGGGGATCATCAGCCAGCTGGAGAGCCTGCGGTGAGCGGACTCCCTATGCTCCGGGCCCCCCGCGGGCACGGAGGATCCCCCTGTTCCCATGGGCCCGTAGCTCAGGCCGGTAGGTCGGAGGAGCGATCCTCCGGCCCGGTGAAGAGCACCCGGCTTTTAACCGGATGGTCCGGGGTTCGAATGGCCGCAAGCCTCCCGAGGGGGAGCGAGGCGGCCCGAAGCTCCCCGCGGGCCCGTCTGCTGCGGCCCGCCGGGAAAGGGGGGACTCCGTGAGCCCCGCGAAGAGCCCCCCCGCGCGGCGTCGCGCGGCGAAGCCCAAGGCGGCCCCTCCGGAGCCGGCCAAGCCCTCCGGCCCCACCGCGCGGCACCAGCTGGTGCCGGCCCACGAGCTCCTGAGCGCCGAGGAGGGGGCCCGGGTGCTCGCCGACCTGGGGGTCCCGGTCGAGCGGCTCCCCAAGATCCTCCTCGACGATGCCGGTCTTCGCACCGATCCGAAGTTCTCCGAGCACGTGGAGAAGGACGGGCTCACGGGCCTCGTCGGCCGCCTCGTGCGCATCCATCGTCCCAGCCCTACCGCCGGCAGCTCGGTGGCCTACCGGGTCATCGTGGCCAGCGCGGAGGAATGAAGGTCCATGAGAGAGATCGTCGACGCTTTCTTCCGCGAGCGCTCCATCGTGAACCACCACCTCGCCAGCTTCAACGACTTCTTGCCCTCGGACGACAACCGCAACTCGCGCATGCAGCGCATCGTCGACGAGGCGCGGGTGAGCGAGGACTCCTCCGAGCGGGGGATCATCCGCCTGGACGTCCAGAAGACCAAGAGCTCCATCTTCGTGCGCGTCGGGCGCCGGCGCGACAAGAACGGCCAGGTCGACCCCCACGAGCCGGGGACCATCAGCGTCGGGAGCCCCTTCGTGAAGGAGGCGGTGGGGAGCAAGCCCTCGGTGACGCCCATGGAGGCGCGCCTGAGGAACCTGACCTACCTCGCCCCCATCGAGCTCACCATCACCGTGGTGGAGAACGGCGTCGAGCGGGCCCCCGAGACCGTGCACATCGGCGACATCCCCGTGATGGTGAAGAGCCGGTTGTGCAGCCTGCACCGGGCCAACATCGAGAAGGCGAGCCAGTTCACCCTCTCCCCCGAGGAGTACCGGGCGAAGCTCGTGGAGTACGGGGAGGACCCGCTGGACCCCGGCGGCTACTTCATCATCGGCGGCACCGAGCGGGTCATCATCTCCCTGGAGGACCTCGCCCCCAACCGGATCTTCGCCGAGTTCAACGAGCGCTACGGCACCCCCGTGGAGAGCGCCAAGGTCTTCTCCCAGCGCGGCGGCTATCGGAGCCTCACGGTGGTGGAGAAGAAGAAGGACGGGATCCTGCAGGTCTCGGTCCCCTCGGCGAGCGGACAGATCCCCCTGGTCGTCCTGATGAAGGCGCTGGGGATGAAGAACGACGAGGAGATCTACCAGGCCGTCCTCGGCGAGCTCCTCCCGCTCAACGAGGCCTTCGTGGAGACCATGAAGCACCTCCTCAACGTGAACCTGGAGGAGTGCACGAGCAAGAAGACCTACCCTCCGGAGGGGATCCTCACCACGGAGGACGCCCTGCTCTACCTGGAGAAGAAGTTCGCCACGGGCCAGGCCAAGGAGTACCGGCAGCGCAAGGTCGACGGGATCCTCGACCACTCGCTCCTTCCGCACCTGGGCGACACCGCCCAGGACCGCCTGAAGAAGGCCCTCTACCTGGGCCGGATCGCCCGGACGGTCCTCGAGCTCTACCTCGGCCAGCGCGGCGAGGATGACAAGGACCACTACGCGAACAAGCGCCTGAAGCTCGCCGGGGACCTCATGGAGGACCTTTTCCGGGTGGCCTTCACCCTCCTCCTGAAGGACCTGAAGTACCAGCTGGAGCGCTCCTTCACGCGCAAGAAGGACCTTCGGATCTCCTCGGCCATCCGGCCGGACCTGCTCACGCAGAGGCTCGTCCACGCCCTCGCCACCGGTAACTGGGTCGGAGGACGGGCCGGGGTGAGCCAGCTGCTCGACCGGACGAGCCACATGTCCACCATCTCCCACCTGCGCCGGGTGACGAGCCCGCTCACCCGGAGCCAGCCGCACTTCGAGGCGCGCGACCTGCACCCGACGCAGTTCGGGCGGCTCTGCCCGAACGAGACCCCCGAGGGGCAGAACTGCGGGCTCGTGAAGAACTACGCCCTCGCCGTGGACGTCAGCGAGGGGGCCGACGAGGAGGAGGTGGCCCTCCTCCTGCGCGACCTCAACACCCGCGAGATCGGGCCGGAGGTCTTCCAGGAGGCGCCCAGCGGCAAGGGACGCCGCGCGGCCCGGGTCTTCGTCAACGGCAACCTGGTCGGTCTCCACTCGAACCCCGAGGAGCTCGTCCGCGAGCTGCGCGAGCGGCGCCGGAGCGGCACGCTCTCGCCCACCCTGGGGGACCGAATCTACGAGATCAACACCCGCTACGACGCCGAGATGAACGAGGTCATCGTCAACTGCGACAGCGGTCGGCTGCGCCGCCCGCTCCTGGTGGTGCGCCAGGCCGCCCCCCGGGTGAGCCGGGAGGACCTCGACGAGCTCTCCCGGGGGACGCTCTCCTTCGCCGACCTCATCCGGGGCGGCAAGGTGGAGTGGGTCGACGCCGAGGAGGAGGAGGATTCCCTCGTGGCCGTGGCCCCGTACGTCATCCCCGAACGCTGCCCGAAGTGCCACCGCTCGATCTCGCGGGGCGATCAGCGCTGGACGAACGTCGGGGACCGGGCCCCGGAGGCGAAGCTCTCCTGCCTGCGCTGCGGGGAGGACTACTCGGTCCCGCTCTCGCTCGGGAAGGATCACACCCATCTCGAGATCGACCCCAACCTGATGCTGGGGGTCTGCACGGGCCTCATCCCGTACCCGGAGCACAACTCCACCCCTCGCAACACCATGGGCTCGGGGATGGCCAAGCAGTCCCTGGGGGTGGAGTCGGTGAACTACCGGCGCCGCCCGGACACCCGAGGGCACCTGCTGCACTATCCCCAGGCCCCGCTGCTGCGCACCCAGACCATGCGCTACGTGCACTTCACCGAGAGGCCGGCCGGGCAGAACTTCGTCGTGGCCGTCATCTCCTACGAGGGGTACAACATGCAGGATGCGCTCATCCTGAACCGCTCGGCGGTGGACCGGGGGCTCGGGCGCTCCTCGTTCTTCAGGACCTACCGCTCGGAGGAGCGCAAGTACCCGGGAGGACAGGAGGACCGCTTCGAGATCCCCCGGCCCGACGTCGCTGGGGCGCGCGTCGACACCGCCTACCGGAGCCTGGGGGAGGATGGGCTCATCTTCCCCGAGATGCAGGTCGCCGAGGGGGACGTGCTCATCGGCAAGACCTCCCCCCCGCGCTTCCTGGAGGAGAAGACCGACCTGCTCACCCCCCAGAAGCGCCGGGAGACCTCCGTCACGGTCCGGGCCGGGGAGAGCGGCTGGGTCGACTCCGTGGTCCTCACCGAGGGGGAGAACATCTCCAAGCTGGTCAAGGTCAAGGTGCGCAACGAGCGCATCCCCGAGCTGGGAGACAAGTTCGCCTCGCGCCACGGGCAGAAGGGGGTGGTGGGGCTCGTGGTCGCCCAGGAGGACATGCCCTTCAACCGGCACGGCATCTGTCCGGACCTCATCATCAACCCCCACGCCATCCCCTCCCGGATGACGGTGGCCCACGTCCTCGAGATGCTCGGGGGCAAGGTGGGCTCGCTGGAGGGCCGGTTCATCGATGGGACCGCCTTCTCCGGGGAGCGGGAGGAGGCGCTGCGGGAGTCCCTCAAGGACCTCGGCCTCGCCCCCTCGGGGCGGGAGATCCTCTACGACGGCCGGACCGGCCGGCGGATGGAGGCGGAGATCTTCATGGGCGTGATCTACTACCAGAAGCTCCACCACATGGTGGCCGGGAAGCTCCACATGCGCTCCCGCGGCCCCGTGCAGATCCTCACCCGGCAGCCCACCGAGGGGCGGAGCCGGCAGGGGGGTCTTAGGTTCGGAGAGATGGAGCGCGACACGCTCATCGGGCACGGGGTGGCCATGGTCATCAAGGACCGGCTGCTCGACCAGTCCGACGGGACCACGCAGTACGTCTGCGGCAACCCGGCCTGCGGGCACATCGCCATCCCCGACCATCGGGCCGGGACGCTGCGCTGCCCGACGTGCGGGAACACCTCGTCCATCTACCAGGTGGAGATGAGCTACTCGTTCAAGCTCCTGCTGGACGAGCTCATGAGCCTCGGCGTGGTCATGCGGCTCAACCTCGAGGACATGAAGTAGGAGGGTCCATGCCGAGCGGTCTCAGCAAGCGCATCAAGAGCCTCCAGTTCGCCTTCCTCTCCCCGGACGAGATCCGGAGGATGAGCGCGGTGAAGGTCATCACCGCGGACACCTACGACGACGACGGCTACCCCATCGAGATGGGCCTGATGGACCTCCACATGGGGGTCATCGAGCCGAACCTGCGCTGCCGCACCTGCGGCGGGCGCGTCAACGAGTGCCCCGGGCACTTCGGGATCATCGAGCTGGCCATGCCCGTGATCCACGTCGGCTACGCCAAGGAGATCAAGCGTCTCCTCCAGGTGACCTGCCGGGCCTGCGGCCGGAAGCTCCCCGAGTCGGGGAGCTCGCGGACGCCCGCGCTGGGGACCGAGGGGGAGCCCTTCGCCCCGAGCCGCCCCTCGCGGGAGGAGCGCGCCTGCCCGTTCTGCGGGGAGGTCCAGCAGAAGATCATCCTCGACAAGCCCACCACCTTCCGGGAGAACGGCCACAAGATCACCCCCAAGGAGGTCCGCGCGCGTCTCGAGCGGATCCCCGACGCGGACGTCATCGAGCTGGGGCTCGACCCCAAGTTCGGCCGGCCGGAGTGGCTGGTGCTCACCGTGCTGCCCGTCCCGCCGGTGGCGGTCCGGCCTTCCATCACCCTGGAGAGCGGGGAGCGATCCGAGGACGACCTCACCCACAAGCTCGTGGACGTGCTGAGGATCAACCAGCGTCTGCGCGAGAACCGCGACATGGGGGCCCCGCAGCTGGTGGTGGAGGACCTCTGGGAGCTCCTCCAGTACCACGTCACCACCTACTTCGACAACCAGACCAGCGGCATCCCGCCGGCGCGCCACCGCTCCGGCCGCCCGCTCAAGACCCTGGTCCAGCGGCTCAAGGGGAAGGATGGCCGCTTCCGCTCGAACCTTTCGGGAAAGCGCGTGAACTTCTCCGCCCGCACCGTCATCAGCCCGGACCCGCTGCTCTCCATCAACGAGGTGGGCATCCCCGTGGAGGTGGCCCGGGCCCTCACGGTCCCGCTGGAGGTCACCCCCTTCAACCTGGAGGTGGCCCGGCAGCTGGTCGCCCACGGCCCCGCGCCCGCCCCGGTGAACGGTCGCTACGCGCCCGGGGTGAACTACCTGGTGCGCGAGGACGGACAGCGCATCAAGGTCATGGAGAAGAACGCCGAGATGTGCTCGACGATGGTGAACCCCGGCTGCGTGGTCGAGCGCCAGCTCATCGACGGGGACATCGTGCTGTTCAACCGGCAGCCCTCGCTGCACCGGATGAGCATGATGGCCCACTTCGTCCGGATCCTGCCGTACAAGACGTTCCGGTTCAATCTCTGCGACTGCACGCCGTACAACGCCGACTTCGACGGCGACGAGATGAACCTGCACGTCCTGCAGAGCCAGGAGGCGCGCGCCGAGGCCAAGGTGATCATGCAGGTCCAGGAGCACGTGCTCTCCCCCCGTTTCGGGGGCCCCATCATCGGGATGATCCACGACCACATCACGGCGTCCTTCCTGCTCACGCACCTCAACCCCCGCTTCGACCGCGGCGAGACGACCTACCTGCTCAGCAAGGTGGACCTGCCGCTCCCGCCGCCCGCCGGGAAGGACAAGTCCGGGGAGTACTGGACGGGGAAGCAGCTGTTCAGCCTCACGCTCCCGAAGGACCTCTCGGTGGAGTTCCGCAGCTCCATCTGCAGCCACGGCTCCAACGCCGAGCCCAAGGCCCACGAGGGGGACGACTGCCTCGTGGTGGTGGAGAAGGGCGTGCTGGAGAGGGGGACCATCGACGCGAAGGCGATCTCGGCGGGCAAGGGGGTCATCCTGGACGCCATCGCCCGCAACGATGGGCCGGACGCGGCCCGGCGCTTCCTCGACCTGATGAGCCGGCTGTGCATCACCGCGATCAGCCTCAAAGGGCTCTCCACGGGGATCGACGACGAGGACGTCCCCGAGGAGGCGCGCCGGCAGATCGCCCGGGTCATGACCACGGCCCGGGAGGAGGTCGCCCGGCTCGTCGACTCCTACCACCGGGGCGAGATGGAGCAGATGCCCGGGCGGACGCTGGAAGAGACCCTCGAGGTGAACATCCGCTCGACGCTCTCGAAGGCCCGGGACCAGGCCGGCGACATCGCCGGGAAGTACCTGGGGCTCGACAACCCCGCCGTGATCCTCGCGAAGAGCGGGGCGCGGGGGACCATGCTGAACCTGACCCAGATGGCCGGGGCCGTGGGACAGCAGTCGGTGCGGGGGGAGCGGCTGCTCCGCGGCTACTACGACCGGACGCTTCCGCACTTCCCCCGGGGCGACCTGGGGGCCGAGGCGCGCGGGTTCGTCTCGTCGAGCTACAAGAAGGGACTCTCCCCCACGGAGTACTTCTTCCACAGCATGGGAGGGCGCGAGGGGCTTGTCGACACGGCCGTGCGGACGAGCCGCTCCGGCTACATGCAGCGGCGGCTCATCAACGCCCTCGAGGACCTCCGGGTGGAGGAGGACGCCACCGTCCGCAACACGGCCGGGACCGTCATCCAGTACCGCTACGGCGAGGACAGCGTCGACCCCTCGCGCTCCGTGCAGGGGAAGGCGGTCATCGTCGACGAGGTGCTCCGGGAGGCGCTCGGGAAGCGCTACCGGCCCGAGGAGCTCCTGCGCGGCGAGGGGCTCGAGGGTACCACTCCCGTGGGGGAGGAGGAGCTCGACCTGCTCGCCGAGGCCCAGCTCGAGGAAGAGGCGGAGGAAGAGGAGATGGAGGAAGGCGGCGGCGAGGGCTCCGAGGGTCCCGAGACGGGGGGCGATTGAGCATGCCCGAGACGAAGGCCCGCGCGGATCGCATCTGGGAGACGCTGGACAAGCACGCGCGCCAGGCCGGGGTGGAGCTGCCCGTGGGCGTCGCCCGCGAGATCACCCGGAAGCTCTCCCGGATGCGCGACCTCTCCCCCGAGGAGACGCGCAAGGTCGCCCAGGAGCTCATCCGCCGCGTGAAGCGCGTGCGCGTCGACCCCCACGAGTCCGTGGGGATCGTGGCGGCGCAGAGCATCGGCGAGCCGGGCACGCAGATGACCCTGAGGACCTTCCACTACGCCGGCGTGGCGGAGATGAACGTGACGCTGGGGCTCCCCCGGCTCATCGAGCTGGTGGACGCCCGACGCGTCCCCTCCACGCCCATGATGACCGTCTACGTGAAGCCCGGGGTCCACAAGGAGCTCTCCCGCGTGGAGGTCATCGCCCTGGGGATCGAGGTCACCATGGCCCCCGACGTGGCCAGCATCGGGACCGTGGTGGAGGAGCTCAAGGTCGTGGTGAGCCCGAAGGCGGGGCTCCTGCAGGGCCGGCGGCTCAAGCGCGCGAACCTGGAGGATGCGCTCCGGGGGAACCTGGACCAGAAGCGCTTCGTCCTCTCGGACGGCTCCGGGGCCGGCGAGTCGCGCACCTTCGAGATCCACCTGGCCGACCTCCCCCCGCCCAAGGGAGGGAAGGAGCCCGAGGAGGACATGCCCTTCAAGCGCCTCCTGGAGGCGGCCGAGACGGTCCGGCAGATCCGCGTGACGGGGATCCCGGGGATCAAGCGCGCGCTCATCAAGAAGGAGAAGGACGAGTACGTGATCTACACCGAGGGGTCGAACCTCTCCGAGGTGCTCAAGGTGGAGGGGGTCGACGCGACCCGGACCACCACGAACAGCATCTTCGAGATCTACCGCACCCTGGGGGTGGAGGCGGCGCGGACGGCGCTCGTGCAGGAGGCCTCGCGGACGCTCGGCGAGCAGGGGCTCACGGTGGACATCCGCCACATCATGCTCGTCTCCGACCTCATGACCAACGAGGGGGACATCCGGGCCATCGGGCGGCACGGGATCTCGGGGAAGAAGACCTCGGTCCTGGCCCGCGCGGCCTTCGAGATCACCGCGGCGCATCTGCTCAAGGCGGCCATCACCGGCGAGGTGGACGAGCTCAAGGGGGTCGCCGAGAACATCATCGTGGGCCAGCCCATCACCCTGGGGACGGGGGCCGTCAACCTCATCTACCGTCAGCCCCCGCCGGGGGTGAAACCGGCCCAGCCGCCGGCCCCGCCGAGCCCTCCGCCGGTCGCCGCGGTGGAGAGCGAGGGGACCCCGGCGGCCTAGGCGGGAGGGAAGATGGACATCGCACACGCGCTCAAGGTCGCGCTCACCAGCGGAAAGGTCCGGGTCGGTCTCGCGGAGACCCTGGAGAGCCTGAAGGAGAAGCAGGCGAAGATCCTGATCGTCTCGAAGACCTGCCCGCATCCGACGTTGAGGGACTCCAAGCGGGTGGACGGCGTCCCCGTCTACCACTACGAGGGGAGTGCGCAGGAGCTCGGGGCGGCCTGCGGGAAGCCCTTCCCCATCTCCACGCTGGCCGTGGTGGACCCCGGCAGCAGCGCCATCCTCTCCCTCGAGACCGGCTGAGCCCCGCGTCCGCCGAGCGAGCAACCCCTTCCCGATGCCCGAGATCTCCTTCGACAACACCCAGCTGGGCTACATCCGCCTCTTCGAGGGGCTCACCGGGGCCCGGGTGAAGGACTGCCTCGAGGCCGAGGACAAGATCGTCTTTGTCGTCGACCCCGGGGAGGTGCACCGGGCGGTGGGCCCGCACGGGGCCCTGATCGACCGGATCAAGACGCTCCTCAAGCGGGAGGTCCAGGTCGTGGAGTACTCCGACAACAAGGAGGAGTTCCTGCGCAACCTCTTCTACCCCTTCTCGCCGAACAAGGTGGAGTTCTCCGAGAAGGGCGGGGGGCTCCACGTCACCGTGACGGTGGACCCCGCGTTCAAGGCGCGCGCCATCGGGACCAAGGGCAAGAACCTCAAGATCGTGCGCGCCGTGCTCCTCCGTCACACCGACGTGGTGTCGGTGAGCGTCGGATAGGCACCGGGGCCGCGGGTTCCGGGCAACCGCTATTCCCCGGGAGGGCTCGCCCGTCCCCTCCGGGGAGCCTCCCATGGAAAGTCTCGAGTTCGACCGGTTCCCGGCGCGGTCCCTTCTCGGCTGGGTGGTGGTGGGGTACCCGGACGAGGCGCTCGTACGGATCCTCGAGCCCGGTCGCGTCCACGAGTGGGGGGATTCCCGGGGCGCGGGTAAGCACCCCGGCCAGAAGGTGCTCTTCCTGCAGACCGGCGGGCCGGTGCCCCGGTGGGTCGGGTGGGGAAGGGTCCTCGAGCCGGCGGAGAGCTGGAGGGTCCTCGGGACCCGCACGATCTGTGATGGGCGGTTCGACCCCCCGCTACCGGCCTGGGACCCCGTGAACCCTCGGCCCGCCGGAGGAGAGTGGGAGATCCGCTCTCTGGCGGCCACCCTCGGGCTGAGCTCGTTCCGCGAACGGACGCCCTACCTGGACAACGACGCCCGGGACCATCGGCTGACGGCGCGGGACTGTCACCGCCTGCTCGAGATGCAGCCGGCGCTCGCGCAGGCGTTCACCGGGAAGGAAGAGGCCGTCCCGGACTGAGGCCCGGGGCGGGTCCCGTTCGCCACAACCGCCTTACCGCCCCGGGGCTCAGTGGGACATGGCCGAAGGGATCACGGTGGGCCTCCGCCTCACGCCAGGACTGCCGGAGGAAGGGTTCGTGGCCGAAGCGATCGGCAACCTGGTCGTGTACCGGGTCGAGAAGGAGCGCAAGGAGGGGCTCCAGTGGCAGGTGCTTCGCATCGTGGGATCCGGGGACCACCACTACCGGCTGGTCGTGCGCCACCCGGAGCGCTCGCTCGACCTGGGACTGAGCCGCACGGTCGAGAAGGAGATCCTTGAGCTCTCCTCCCTCTCGCTCGAGCAGCTACGCGAGGAGTTCTCCCGGGCCCAGTCGGAGGGGCTTAAGGCGGTCCCACTCCGTGTCCTGCACGAGACGCCGGACTTCTGGAGCGACAACTTCTGGGAATATTTCTACTGAGGAACTCCGCCTCGCCCGAGGCTCTGTCCGCGGGGGGGTCGCAGAAGGAGAGCGCCGGTAGGAGGGGACCGCGGCGAAGGCGGGGGGGTCGCGGAGTGCGGGGGAAGGACTTTTTCCGGGAAACGGCGTGCCCTCCGGGAGCGGCCAACCTCCGAGTCCCTCCGACCGTCCGGCGCTCACCCTGGAGGGCTTCTCTGGCCGGGTCCGCGGGAGTCGCAGACCCTCGTGGGCTGCTCCGGACGTATGGTGGCCCCGGCCCGCGTGCCCGAGCCGCCCCCCGGTCGTCCCGGGAGGACGTCCACCTGCCGTACGAGAGCCATTAAATAGGCAAGCAGATTGGACGGCCTTACCTCTGACCCCACCCCTCACGGGGTGGAGACGGAGGGGACGCCTTACGTTGCGTCGGGGATGCGTGAACCGACGAATCCATTAGGCGTCACAGATGGCCCGAGGGGGCATGGAGCGCCGAGAACCCCCCCGCGGAGACGCGGGGAGAACTCTCGATGCTGACGGAGAGAACCGACAACCGACGGGCTCCCGGGGCCCAACAGGGCCCCAGAGAGAGCCGATGACTGTACGAACCACCC
>JAKATE010000094.1 GCA_021828085.1 Thermoplasmata archaeon
CACCGAGGACTGGGTGATCCTCCGGGCGGTCCACCCGAGCTGGTGCACCGCCCAACTTCCTTCCGAGGTCGCGGACCTTCTCGGCTGTCGTCCGGAGGACCTGGAGGGGCTCCAGCGCCCCGGCCGGGCGATTGCCTTCCTCGACCGCGGCCCCGGAACGCTGCGGGTCATCGGCACCCAGCGGTCCGCCGAGGTCCTGGCCCGCGAGATGGCGCAGAACCGCGTCGTCGGCGTGGCCCAGCTCACCGGAAAGCTCGTGTTCAACCTCCCGGACGACGTCGAGCGGCACCTGAGCATCGCCACCTACCCTCGGGGGGAGCACGGGGCCCGGGGGACCGACGACACCATCGTCTGGTTCCTCCCGAAGGGCGAGTACTACGAGTACCGCGAGTCGACCCGCACCGGCGGTCCCTTCCGTGGGCTTCGTGCGGGCCAGCTTCCCCACGTCTACCTCGCCCGATCGCTCTTCTCCGGGTTCCGGCCTCCGTCCTCCGAGCTCGAGCGGAGCTTCGGAGCGACGGCCACCCTCGCGGGCGGAGCCTCGGCCCGGGCCCGCGCAGAGACTCCCGCGCGCCGCCACTAGGGGCGCCCTCGAGGGCGGCCCCCGGGTGCCCCGTTCGGGCACCGGGGCGGCCTGAACGACCGCCCGCGCAACCTACATGGCGGGGCAGCACGCTGCGCCAGGTGCTCGCGATGCCGGCCCCAGGGGACCCTCCCGCATCTTCGCACCCGCGAAGCGAGGTCCGCGAGGCCGTCCTCCGAGAGCTCGCCCGCGACCGTGCCGAGGTGGTCTCCCGCTCGACCACGCTCGCCAGCTGCCTCGTCGGCGGCCAGGACCTCGGGAAGGAATGGGTCGTCGAGCAGGTCCGTCTCGCCGCCAGGAGGGAGGGTTTCGAGACCCTGCTGTGCCGGGCCGAGGCCGACGACGCGCTCGCCCCGCTCTCGCTCTTCCGCGGCGCCCTCGCTTCCTGGGAGCACAACCCCCGCGAACCGGTGGCGGAGGAGGGCCGGTCCACCCGCGGCCGCGACGGCCAGACGGGGGAGGAGACCACCGAGCGTGACGCCGATCCGGGAGAGGGCCTGCTCGGCCTCTCCGCCCTGGTCCTGGGAGCAGGGATCGGTCAACGTCCGGTCCCGGGGGCCCACGCGAGCGCGCCCTCGGCCCAGGTGGAGTACGAACGCCTCGTGCGGTCCCTCTCCGACCCGAGCCAGACCGCGCAGGAGAAGCGCGCGAGACTGCTCTCCCAGATCCGCCGGTTCCTGGTGGACCGGGCGCGCGAAGCCCCCCTCCTCCTGGCCCTGGAGGACCTGCAGCTCGCCGATCATGTCTCGGCCGACCTGATCGCGGTGCTCCTCGAGTGGAGGCCCGAGGCCCCGCTCTGGCTCTTGCTGACCTACACTCAGGAGGAGGAGCTCTACCCGGCCCTCCGCCGGGCCCTCGAGCGAACGTTCCTCTCGCAGGTGGCCGTGCGTCGGCCCCTCTCCCCGCTCTCCTCCGCGGAGCTTCGCACGCTCCTGCAGGAGCACCTGTCGACGAAGGCGCCCCTTCCCGGGGCGGTCCTGGAAGAGGTCGTCGAACGCTCCGAAGGTCTGCCGGGAGCGGCGCTGCGCCTGGTTCGCGCCTACCAGACCCAGGGCGCGCTGCCCGGGCGGGACCCGCGGGCCGCGGAGGCGGCCGAGGACCCGGGCGGAACGCTTACGGAGGACCAGGAGCGGACGCTCGCCGTCGCGGCGGTGGCCGGACCCACCGTCCCGTTCGAACTGCTCCGGCGTGCCACCGGCGAGAGCGAGGAGCGCGCGGCCGAGCTCGTCGAGGAGCTCGTCCACCGCGGTCTCCTCATGGAACGGCCGGGGGGCGCCTTCGGGTTCGCGGAGGAGAGCGTGCGCCAGAAGGTCTACCGCGACCTCACCGCCGCCCGCCGCCGCGTCCTGCATCGGAAGATTGGGGAGGCGCTCGAGGGGATGCCGGGAGGCAGGGACGCCGCCCGGGTCTTCGCGCTGACGCATCACTTCACGCAGGGGAAGAGCGACGAGAAGGCGCTCGAGTACCTCCGCGCGGCGGTGGAGCTTGCGAGGGATGCGGGCTCGCTCCCCCGAGAACGCGAGCTCCTGGAGCAGGCGCTCTCCGTCCACCAACGCTGCCGACCGAAGGACGTCCGCGGGGAGGCCAAGCTCCTCCAGGAGGTGGGAGCCGTCGCCTACGCCCTCGGAGCGGACGACGCGGCGACGCAGGCCCTCTCCCGTGCCCGCGACCTGCTGAAGAACGTCCACGAGGGCGGCGCGCCCTACGCCGGCGTGCTGCTCGACCTCGCGCGGGTGACCGCCCGGCGGGGGGACACCGCCATCGCCCACACCCTCGCGGAGGAGGCCGTCTCGCGCTTCCAGGAGATCGGCGACGACCTGGGGCTCGCCTCGGTCCGGCGCTTCCGTAGCCGCCTGTCCTACAGCGCGGGGGACTACGCCTCCGCCCGGGAGGACCTCCAAGGATGCCTGGACGCCCTCACGCGGGCCCACGCTCCACCGGTGGAGCTCGGGCGGGCCTTGACGGCCCTCGCGGACGTGGAGTTCATGCTCGATCCGTCGAGCCGGGAGACGAGCACGAAGAAGCTCGAGGACGGGATCACCCTCCTCTTCCAGGGCGGGGACCGGGACGGAGCGCTCTTCGCGCTGCTCGGACGCGCGGCGATCGAGTACTCCCTGGACGACGAGCCCGCGGCGAAGAAGACCATGGCGCGCGCGATGGAGGTCCTTCCGGAGATGCCGGAGGTCTGGCGGCTGCTCGACGCGATGCTCCGCAAGGCCTCGAACCACCTGGCGAAGGGAGAGATGCGAGAGGCGCTCGGCCTCGCGGACGCCGCGGTCGACCTGGCCCGGGCCCTTCACGACAACGAGCGCGAGGGACGCGCCCTGATCTACGCCTGCGACACGGCCGGCCGGATGGGGCTCCTGGACCGGGCGGAACACCGTGCGAGGGAGGCCCTGGACGTCGGCCGCCGCTCGAACCTCCGCCGCACGCAGGCGGAAGCCCTCTTCCGGCTCGCGATGGCCTCGAACATGCGCGGACGGGTCGACGAGGCGAAGGCGCACCTCTCCGAGGCCGAGACGATCGCCCAGGGGGTCGAGGTCACGCGGACCGCCCAGACGCTGCGACGGGACCTGCACGACGCCCTCTCGGCGCAAGGTGAGTGAGACCGCCGGGGAAACGGCGAGGGACGCGGGGGCGACCGGCGTCCGATCGTCCGTCCTCCCCTTGGGCTCAAATAGCGGCCGCCAGCTACGCGCGAGCGCCGTGTCTCGCCGTTCCTTCGCCTCGCTGGCCCTCCTGGTCGCGGGGCTGTCCTTGATGAGCCTCCTCGCCGGTGTTCCGGCGGTGCCCGGGGCCCACTCCGCGCCGGTGATCCCCGCGGCCCTGCCCTCCACCCCAGGGCATCAGGGCCCGGGAGCCCTCTCGCAGGGCGGCGACGCTGCCCGCGCGCTTCCTCTCCCTGACCCCCAGGTCTACGCCGCGCTGGGCGACTCGATCACTCCGGCGTACGACGCCAACGGCCAGGCGACGAGCCTCGGGGTCCAGCCATGGTACTCCTACGCGGTCGCGAACAACACCGCTTCGACGGGGGTCTACTCGTTCTACCAACGGCTGCTCACGATCTACCCCAACTCCACCGGCGTCGACTGCGCGCTCCCCCAGGTCCAGACCGGTTGCCTGTACGACCGACTGCTCGCGGTGCCAGGGGACAAGGCGAGCGACATGGTCTGGCAGTCGCTCGACGCGGTCCGGGACGGCGCAGGGTTCGTCTCCATCCTCATCGGAGGGAACGACGTCTGCTCCCACAGCGGGAGCACGCCCACCCCCACTCCCGTCTGGAACTTCTCCGCCTCCCTCAATCGGACCTTCGAGATCCTTCGGACGGAGCTCCCCCCGACGACCGTCATCGCCCTCGCCAACGTGGTCAACGTGAGCATCCTTTGGACCCTCTTCGGAGGGAACTCCCAGGCCGAGCTGGTCTGGCAGAGCACCTGCCCCGCGCTCCTCAACGCCCCGAGCCGGGCCATGATGCAGTACATGGTCCGGGCCTACAACCACGTCGAACAGCGGATCGCCCGGTCCTGGAACGTCTCGCTGTGGGACATCGGGAACCTCACCTTCTCGGCCCAGGACGTGAACCACCTCGATTACTTCCATCCGAGTCCCACGGGGCACACGGAGATCGCGGACGAGTGGTGGGCGGCCCTTCCCTACGCCACGATGTTCCCGCGGTTCACCTCCGCCCCCGCCCTGCCCTCCTCCGTCCCGGTGGGCACGTCGCTGGGGGTCCAGGTGGGTGTCCAGGACGTGGTGGCCCCGACGGTGACGGTCACGTACAAGGACACCGGGGCTTTCTTCTGGTCCACCGTCGAGCTCTCCCTGCTTTCGGGCAAGCCGTTCAACGGCACGTACGGGGCGACCCTTCCGTTCAACGCCACCTCGGTCGTCGGCACGCTCCAGCTCTACCTCTCGGCCTCGGACGTCTCCGGCTACCTCGCCTCGCTGCCGGGGTCGCCCTTGCAATCCCCCTTCCAGGTCGCCATCTCGTCCCCGGGCGGCGGGGGCTCCTCCCCTCTCAAGAGCGTCCAGCTCTCGCCCTCGAGCAGCACGTTGCACGCCGGAGGGTCGGTCACCCTGCTGGCGACCGCCCTGGATGCGAACGGCTCGACACCCTCGACGGGGGTGGCGTACAACTGGACCCTCTCCTCTCCCGCGGTGGGTCAGCTCATCCCGGAGAACGACGGGTCGCAGGCGCTCTTCGTGGCCGGAGAGGCGGCGGGGAACGCGACCATCTCCGTGAGCGCGACCTCGGGAGTGGCCAGCGCCGTGTCCAACCCCGCGCAGGTCCAGGTGCTCCCGACACCGCCCGCCTCCAGCCAGCCCCCGCCAGCCACGGGATCCTCACCGAACGGAGCGCAGGGGACCATGCCGATCCTTGGGGACCTCGTGGTCGCGGGCCCGCTGGTCTTCCTCGCGCTCATGGGTGTCGCCGGCCTCCTGCTCCGCCACCGGTACCTTCACGGGGGCGCTGCCGCGTCGAAGCCCGCGGACCCGTCCTCCATCTCGCAGCCCGCTTCGACAGGGTCCTCCTCTCCCCCTCCAGGCCTCCCTGGCGCGAAGCGCCCCTGAGGCCGGTCGGGGACAAGGTCGATCCTCGGACGACCGACGGATAGTGCACCATGCGGACGGCCCATCTCCTGGCGTATACGGTGGTCCTGTCCCTTCTCGTGGTGACCAACGGCGCCTCGCTTTCCCTCGGGGAAGCGGGGGCGAGCTCCTTCCAGTCTCCCATCCACATCTTCGCGATCGCAGGAAGCTCCCCCGCCACCGGCGCTGCAGGGGAGAACGGCCGTCTCGCCCTCGTCGCCCCGATCCCCCAGGCGCCGCTCTCGGCCCGGGCGGCCGGACCCCCGAGCGCGCCCTGCGGGACTCCCGCCGGGTTCAACGGAACGGCGAAGGGAGGGCAGCCGCCCTACTCCTGGGGTTGGAACTTCGGCGACGGGGCCACGGCGACGGTGGAGAACCCGCTCCACGCCTACAGCGCGGGGGGAGCGTATACCGTGAGCCTCCAGGTGCACGACAGCTTAGGGCAGGTGGCCGGTGCGTCGCTCACGATCACCATCGGCGCCGGGAGCGGCTGCGTGCCTCCCCTTTCGATCCGCGCCACGGCGGCCGCCTCGAGCGGGACCGCCCCTCTCTCGGTCTCCTTCCTCTCGATCCCCTCCGGCGGGATCCCCCTCTACCTCTTCGCCTGGACCTTCGGGGACGGCGGCCAGCGTGCCACCACCCAGAATGCGACCCACACTTACGCCACGGCGGGGAGCTACACGGCCCGCGTGTGGGTCAACGACTCCAACGGGAACTCCGCGAACGCGACGGTCGTCGTGAGCGTGCAGAACGCTCCACCCCTCTCGGTCCACGCGAGCATGAGGGTCCTGAACGTGAGCTGCAGCTGCAACACGTGCAAGGGGCACGCCGGGATGAACGTGAGCCTGAGCGCCCAGGCCTCCGGCGGCGCGCCCCCGTTCACCTTCGACTGGTCCTTCGGCGACGGTACCCCGAACGGGTCGGGCGAGAACATCACCCACGCCTACGTCGGTCAGGACCCCTGGGACGCCACGGTCACGGTGACGGACGCGCTCGCGGGCCGGGCCGCCTCCAACGTGACGGTCACCGAACAAGGCCTGGTGTTCAACTGCCCCATGGTCCCCGCGCCGACGCCCGTGCTTCCGACGTTCCTGCTGCTGGCCGTCCTCGGGGGCGCGACCCTGGTCCTGGCGGTGTCCGTCTCCGTGCTCCTCTCTCGTCGGCGTCGGGTCCGGTCCCCGAAGAGCGAGGAGGCCTCCCCTTCGCCGTCCACGACCGGCGCGGGGAGCGAGGGCCTAACCTCGGAAGATGGGGCGCAGGTTGAGCCGGACGGGAAGCCCTAGGGCCGCCTTCGGCCGGGGGCCCTGCCGGCGGGCGATCTCGGAGACGAGCTCGTCCATGCTCACGGAGAGTTGGGGGCCGTCGCGGGTGCGGACGGCGAACTTCGCCCCGCCCGCCTCCTTCTCCCCGTAGACGAGGATGAGCGGGACCCATTCCTTCTCCGCGTCGCGGATCTTCCGGCCGATCCCTTCGTCCCGGTCGTCGATGTCCACCCGCGCGCCCGAGCGCTCCTCGAGCTCCTGGACGAGCTTCAGGCACGGGTCGATGAACGTGTCCGAGACCGGCAGGAGACGGATCTGGGTGGGCGCGAGCCAGAACGGGAAGGAGCCCTTCTGGCCCTTGGCCATCTTCTTCGCCTCGTTCTCGAGGATCGCGTAGACGTTCCGCTCGATGGCCCCGGGGACGCTCGTGTGGAGGATGAGCGGGTGCTTCCGCTTCCCGTCCGAGTCGGTGTACTGGATGCCGAAGCGCTCCCCGTTCTCGACGTCGATCTGGACCGTGGAGAGGGCGGCCGCGCGCCCCTGGCTGTCCAGGGGGTGGAACTCCATCTTCGTCACGAAGTAGAAGAAACGGTCGTCCCACATCTCGACGACCATCGGTCGGCCGTTGGCCTTCGCGAGCGCCTGGACGAAGTCCGGGTTCTCCTCGTAGAAGCTGCGGACGAATCGGACCGCCGCGTTGTAGGGGACCCCCAGGTCCGTCATCCACTGCTGGCAGAGCTGGAACTGCTGGAGGAACTCCTGCTTCGCCTGCCCGACCTCGGCGACCAGCGTGTGCATGTCCGGCATCGTGAAGGTCCGCAGGCGACGGAGCCCGGAGAGCTCTCCCGTCTGTTCGCGCCGGAAGGAGTAGTGGGTGAGCTCGTACAGTCGGACCGGGAGGTCCTTCCGGCCCATCACCATGTCGTGGAAGATCATGTACTGGCCGAAGCAGGCCGCGAAGCGGAGGAAGTAGTCCTTGTCCTCCGAGCGCAGGATGTACTGCCGGGCCGGGAACCGGTCCAGGTACCGCTTGAGC
>JAKATE010000095.1 GCA_021828085.1 Thermoplasmata archaeon
TGGCTGTCATGGGAGGACCCCTCAGAACAGGGCGCGGGCGGTCAGGTCCCAGTACGTCCGGTTGTAGATGACCTTGTTCCAGTAGTGCGCGAAAGAGGGGCTGGGGGGGTGCGGCGGATGGAGGTAGTCGAACTTGATGTAGGTCGCCTGGGCGAGCCCGGTCATGATCCAGCAGTAGACCCGGCCTTCGTACCTCGCCGTGGGCGACTCGCCCCGGGCGAGCGCCGCCACGTTCTGCGTGACCACCTCGGCCTCATAGTCGGCGGTGGAGCCGGCCTTGGAGATCGGGATGTTGGTGGCGTCGCCCAGCACGAAGATGTTCTCCTTCCCCTCCGCCCGCAGGGTGAACTTGTCCGTGGGGATCCAGTTGCCCTTGTCCCCCAGACCGGAGGCGGCGACGTAGTCCGAGCCCCGGTGCGGGGGGATGGCGATCAACAGGTCGTAGTTCAGGGTCTCCCCCTCGACCCCCTTGATGGTCTTGGCCGCCGGGTCGATC
Organism: Thermoplasmata archaeon; assembly: GCA_021828085.1. Classification (GTDB taxonomy): domain Archaea; phylum Thermoplasmatota; class Thermoplasmata; order Lutacidiplasmatales; family UBA184; genus JAKATE01. Next base: position 497 of record JAKATE010000095.1, read on the forward strand.
TTGTCGACGTTGAAGGGGACGTGGACCGAGACGCCCCGCTCCCCCATCAGCCGCTGCATGGGCTGGGCCACGGTGTCGATGCCGAAGACCTTGGGGATGGGATAGGTGTAGTGGATCTCCGTTTTCTCCCGGAGTCCGCGGCTGCGCAGATAATCCTCGAGCATGAAAGTCACCTCCAGGGGCGCCACGGGGCACTTGTAGGGCATGCCGGCCACCGAGACCACGATGCGGCCCCCCTGGAACGCGTGGAGGGCGGAGCGGAGCTTCAGCGCGTTCTGGAGGTCGTAGAAGCTGTGCGCCCCGTCCGTGAACCCGGGGGTGAGCTCCGGGTGGATCACCGATCCGCTGGCGATGACCAGGATGTCGTAGGGAAGCTCCTTGCCCCCCTTGAGCACGACCTTGTTCCCCGCGGTGTCGACCTTCTCCACCTCGGCCTTGACCAGCTGGATGGCCCGATGGAGCAACTGGCTCTCCTCCCGGCGCGTCTCCTCCGGTCGCATCTTCTCGAAGACGACCATGAGATAGCCCGGCTGGTAGGCGTGGATCCCTTCCCGGTCCACCAGCTGGACCTGGACCTGCCCGCCCGCCACCTCCGTCTCGAGCGCCCGGCGAATCCGGTTCGCCACCGTCGTTCCCCCAATCCCGCCCCCCAGGACCACTATGCGTTTCGCCATTGTTCGTTCCCACCTTGCTATTCGTGCACCTTGCGGATCGTGTACCGGTCGTACCCCTCTTCGGAGGACATGCCGAGCAGCTCGTGGCCGGCCTTCTCGAGCCACATGGGAACGTCCTTGCGAGAGCCCTCGTCGCTGGAGAGCAGCTCGAACTCGGTGCCCACCGGCTCTTCCTTGATGACGCGGACCAGCTCCATGAGCGGGCCGGGGCACCAACTCCCCCGCGCATCGACCACGAGCCGCTGCGGAGCCGAGGGGCCGCCCGTCGCCATGTCCGGTGCATCGGAAGCGTTCATATGAAGTATGTCACGCTCGCGTCGCGGGTCCGGTCGACGAACGTGGCCACCCCCGTGACGCTCTCCACCAACGGGTCGAGATCCTCCTTCTTCAGCCCGAGGAGGTCCACGGACTGCGAGCACGCGTAGATGTGGAGCTCGCCCAGGGACTTGGCCATCTCCAGGATCCTTCGCCAGGAGGGGGCGTTCTTCGCCTTGAGTGCCTGCTCCAGGCGGGCCCCCTCCTCCCCGTGGCCGGGAGCCACATGGGTCTCCGAGGCCGTCGGCCGGACGCGGAAGGCCACCAGTCCCCAGTAGCTCGCAAACACGTGCACTTCCATGCCCAAGGCCACGGCTCCGCTCGCGAGAGTGGCGAACGGGAGGAGCTTGTCGGCCGAGTCCTCGGTCAGGACGATGGCCATCTTCGAGGGGCGGGGAGACGCGTCACTCCCCACGGCCCCTCCGAGCCCTTCAGATGAACAGAGTGAGCGCGTCCGGGCGCGCCGCGAACTCGAGGTACGTGCTCGCACCGATGACGTCGTCCACCTCGTTCACCAGGTTCGCCTTCGTGAGCCCGAAGGCATCCATGGTGGGGGAGCAGGCGTGGATGTGGACGCCGGCCTCCTTGGCCTGGTGCATGAACTGCTCCACCGAGGGGAACTTCTTCTCCAGAGCGCCGCGGATCTCCGGCGGGAAGACGTCCATCGCCTTCTTCCGACCCTCCGGGGTGAGCAGCTGCATTCCCCAGAAAGTGAAGTAGACATGGGCCTCCATCCCCAGGGCCCGAGCCGTCGTCGCCAGGATGAGCGCAGGGTAGGCCATATCGGCCCCACCCTTCGAGAGGACAAGGAAGAGGGACTTCTTCCCCTCCTGCCGTGCATGATCGATCGCCGAGGTCGCCTTCGTGGTCGCCGCGTCTGCTGTCATTTCTTCTCCTTTCCTTACCGATGCACCAGGACAAAGCGGAAGGTCCCGTCCGATTCCGAGTTCTCTCGGAGCGGATGTCCGGTCCGCTTCGAGAACGCCACGAAGTCCGAGGGGGCGGCCGGATCGTCCGCCAGAATCTCCAGCGACTCGCCCGGACTCAGCTTCTCGATCATTTGGCTCGCCTTGAGGATCGGCATGGGGCAGAAGAGCCCCCGGGCATCCAGACGCGCCTTCACCTCGGTAGCGGACACCGTGAGAAACCTTGTCGCGGGGGAGCCCGCCCCGCTATATGAACTTTACAATTGTCCACTCTGCGAGCGCGGATACCGAACCTTCCCCTATCCGGTGCCTCCGCACGTTCCGGGCCCCTCGCCGGTCAGCCCGAGGGGGTCGGAACGCGATCCGACGCCACCCGGAAGTCGCGGCGTTCGAGGATCGAGGCCTTCGGAAGCGTGAGGACGTTGCGGAACGCGGGGAACAGGTCGACCCCGTAGCGCCCCACCAGCGGCTGGTTCTCCTCGGAGAACGCGATCTCCCCCAGGGCGAGGAACTCGTCGTCCTCGCGGAGCAGGACCCCGGCCGCGTGGAAGACCGGTCCGGCGAGCTTTCCCGGCCGGTCCGGGAACTCGAGTGGATTGGGGTCGCGATAGCGAACGTAGACCACCTGGACCTCCACCGGCCGCCCCTCCTTGCCCGGTCCCGGAGCACTTCCCCGGCCCCCGGAGTGCATGGGGAGCGGGACGAACGGGACCGGCCCAGGTTCCTCCCCGCTCATGGCAACGTCACCACCCTCTCCGAGGACATGAGGGCGAGGGCGAGCTCCTCCTTCGTGACGACGCGGGGGGCGCGGCCCGGGTCCGGGTGAACTCCCCGGCCCCGTGCATCCTCCTCCAGCAGCCAGCAGGGTCGAGGGGGGGAAGACCCGTCGATCGGATCCTCCACCTCGAGGCTTGCCTCTCCGAGAAGGACCTCGACGAGCTCGATCCCCTCCCGGCGCACTCGCCGCTCCAAGGCGTCGAGGATGGCGCGCGAGGCCTTTTCGGATCGCTGGGACCGGACGAGGAGCCAGCGCCGATGGGTGGGAGCGGCGTCCGTCAGAACGGCACCACCTTCTTGGCGCGATAGATCCACTCGGCGGCCCCCTCGTCGTCCACGATCTCCAGGGGGAGCTCGGGGAGAAGAGACCCCCGGGACCATCTCCGGAGGGTCAGGGAGGGGCCGTGCACGAGCACCGGGGCCTCCGGGGTGACGATCCCCGCGAGCAGGCGGTCCATCGGAGGGCCATAGAGATAGGGCTCCGGGCCGCGGACCAGGGCCCGAACCCCCTCCCCGACGAAGAGCATCCGGATCGGGGAGCCGAGCGCTGTGGCCATCGCGCTGAGCCGGAGGGCTTCCGAGAGGTGGACCGTCGAGTGGGGAGGGTGGCTCATCCACAGGAGGTAGAACGGGGCCCCTTCGCTCAAGGCTCCCCCGTGAAGGCCAAGAACGGCTCGCAGCCTTCCATCAGCTCCACCAGGTCCTCCAGGGTGCCGTTGCGGGCATGCGGAAGGAGGTCCCCGTCCCCCAGCCCTCGGAAGCGCGCGCAGGTCGAGCAGTTGATCAGTTCGACGGCCGGGGGGAGCTTCGCCAGTCGGTGCACCACCGTCTCCTCGGGGGCGGAGAGGAGCGCTCGACTGGTGGCGTAGACCGCATCGGCGAGGAAGAAGAGCGAGACCCTGTGTCCGAGCCGCGAGGTGGCCTCGGCCAGTCCCACGGCGGTCTCCACCGAGCGGTGCTGCACGGGAGAGGAGAAGAGGAGGAGACCCAGGTGCCCCATCAGCGTCCTGGTCCGGTCGGGACCGTCCGCCAGCCCGAACGGGTGCAAACGTAGGTGATGTCCTGTACCCGGACGAGGGCACCGAGATCGACGGCGCTCTCGTAGAAGAGCCGGTTGAGGAGAGCGACATGCGCGGGCTCGACCGCGGCCGGGGCCGACTCGAGGCTCTCGGCCTCGAAAGGATCGCCGATCCGCCGGAGGATGCGGAAGACCGGGGGAGGGGCGATCGAGGGCTCGACCATCAGCGCTCGCTCTTCCGGCTCCCGGGGAGAGGGGCCGGGCCCGGCCGGTCCCGGGCGTTGCGTAGGCGATCGAGGAGGAGGCGCACCCTCCCGGCGAGGACGGAGAGCTCGGGCGATGCGAGCTCCTCCACGCGTCCTGCGTCGGCGAGCGCCGGCAGTCCCGGGAAGATCGGGAGGCTGCCAAGGTAGGGGATCCCCATGCGTTGGGCGAACTCGGGACCCCGGGAGGGCCCGAAGAGCTCGACCCGGTCCCCGTGGGGACAGGTGAGGTAGGCCATGTTCTCCAGGAGGCCCAGGATCGGGGCCTGGAAGGTCTTCGCCATGGCCGAGGCCTTGGCGACCACCTCGGCGGAGAGCTCGGTGGGGGCGGTCACCAGGACCACCCCATCCGGTTCGAGCGACTGGAAGACCGTCAGCGGTGCGTCGCTCGTTCCCGGAGGAAGGTCCACCAGGAGGTAGTCGAGCTCGGGCCAGTCGGTGTCCTTGAAGAGGCCCCGGATGGCGCTGTTGACCATCGGACCTCGCCAGATGAGCGGGATCTGGGTCGCGGCGGTGACGGAGGCCATAGACATCAGGTAGACGCCCCCGGGACTCCGCAACGGGACGATCTGGCGCCCGTCCTCCGTCAGGCGAGGGACCTCCCGGACGCCCAGGATGCGGGCCATGGAGGGCCCGGTGATGTCAGCGTCGAGGACCCCCACCCGGGATCCCGCGCGCCGGAACTCGGAGGCGAGCATGGCCGTGACGAAGGACTTGCCCACTCCTCCCTTTCCGGAGAGGACGGCCAGCACCGAACGGATGCGTGGGCGCTCCAGCCTCCCGATCGCGGTATTGGAGGGCCCGGGGCTTCCCGGCGTCGCCGCCCGGCCCCACATGGGGAGGGACGGGCCCCTCTCGGCCTCGGGAGAAGGCGCCATGATGGCGCCGGTACGTCCGAACCCTCCAAGGAGCTTGCGTCGCGTCCGGTTCGCCATCCTACGGGGACTCCGAGCCCTTATCTCGCGACCGGGCCTGGGGGGGGCACGGCTCGCGGAGTAGGGAGAGGTTCGTTCAATGTCGCAGCTCAAGTTCGAGTGTAGCTCGCTGGGATTCGCGTGCGAGTGGGCCCTTCGGGCGGACACCCGCCAGGAGATCGTGGAGCGGGTGCGCGAGCACGCGCGCTGCGCCCACAACCTTCCCGAGCTCCCTGGGGAGCTCCTTGGCAAGGTCGAATCCGCCATCGCCACCGCGTAGGAAGGGCCTCGGGAGACCGCATGGCGGGTCGAATCTCCGTCTCGGAGCGGCTGGGAGCCGACGCCTTCAACTCGGACAAGACGAGCCACCTTCGCCTGGTGAGCGATGACCTCTGCCGCAGCTGTCCCCGGAAGCCCTGCATCACGGTCTGCCCCGCCCAGGTTTACGAGTGGGAACCCGGCCAGAACAAGCTCCTCATCCACTACGAGAACTGCCTCGAGACCGGCGCCTGCCGGGTCGCCTGCCAGGAGCTCGGGAACAAGTCGCTGGTCTGGGCCTACCCCGGGGCCGGGCACGGGGTACAGTACCGCCTGGGCTAGAGCGGACGGGCGCCGGAATCCGCCCCGGACCGGCTCCCGCAGAAATTTGGACAATTGTCGAAAGCGTTTTCATAGGGTCCCCCTTGCGAGCGACTGTCATGGCTTACGACGCTTCCGAGCGCAGGACCGCCCGCGTGGGGAGCCATCGAGGCTGGAAGGGCTGATGCCGACCTACGTTCGAACCGAGAAGTGCAAGGGGTGCATGGAGTGCGTCAAGATCTGCCCGAGCGACATCATGCACATCGATCCGTCGCAGGGACGGGCCTACAACATCGAGCCGGCGATGTGCTGGGAGTGCTTCGCCTGCGTGAAGGCCTGTCCCGAGGCCGCCATCGAGGTGCGGGGCTACGCCGACTTCGCGCCGCTCAACCACTCGGTGCAGCCGACGCGCACGACGGACAAGATCGAGTGGCGGATCCGGATGCGCAACGGGGAGCTCAAGGAGTTCACCTTCCCCATCCGCACGACCCCCTGGGACTCCATCCGCCCTCCGGCGAGCGCGCCGGAGCCCGCCCCGGAAACGGTGGCGAGCGAGCTGCTGAGCTTCGAGCCGGACTACCTGGCGGTGGAGGCTCTGCCGACCCTGCCGCGCCGGGCCGGAGGAACCTGAGGAGGGCCCCATCATGAGCGAAGTTTCCGCCTCTCCCGTCACCCACGAGGTCGATTGCGACCTCCTCATCGTCGGGGGGGGCTTCGGGGGCTGCGGAGCGGCCTACGAAGCTCGCTATTGGGGCCGCGACCTCAAGATCGTCGTCGCGGAGAAGGCCGCCATCGAGCGCAGCGGGGCGGTCGCCCAGGGCCTCAGCGCGATCAACTGCTACATGGGGATGCGCTGGAACGAGAACCAGCCCGAGGACTTCGTCCGTTACGTCCGGAACGACCTGATGGGTCTCTCGCGCGAGGACCTGGTCTACGACGTTGCCCGCCACGTCGACTCCACCGTGCACATGTTCGAGGAGTGGGGGCTCCCGATCTTCACCGATCCCCAGACCGGCAGGTACGTGCGCGAGGGCCGCTGGCAGGTCATGATCCACGGCGAGTCGTACAAGCCGATCATCGCCGAGGCGACCCGCAAGTCGGCCAGCGAGGTCCATGAACGGATCATGGTGACGCACCTGCTGCGGGACGCGAAGAATCCCAACCGCGTCGCCGGGGCCGTGGGCTTCAACGTCCGTGACGGCTCGTTCTATGTCTTCCACGCCAAGGCCGTGATCGTCTCCGCGGCCGGTGCGTCGCACATCTACCGGCCCCGCTCGGCCGGCGAGGGCTCCGGGCGGACGTGGTACCCGCCGTGGGCCAGCGGGTCCGCCTATGCCCTGCTCATCCAGATGGGCGCCGAGATGACCCAGATGGAGAACCAGATC
>JAKATE010000096.1 GCA_021828085.1 Thermoplasmata archaeon
TACGTGGTCTTCGCTGTCTTCGTCTGGATCCGGGCCGCCCTCCCCCGCGTGCGCACCGACCAGCTGCTGCAGATCGGCTGGAAGCGCATGATCCCGCTCTCCCTGCTGAACGTGGTCTGGGCCGCCGCCCTGGTGGTCTGGGGGTGGCCAAACCTTCATTGGCCGAGCTTGTGAGGAGGAGGAAGGAAGGTCATGTCCGCTGCCGATCCGCGACCGCCTGAACCCAACGGCGAGGACCCCAAGCGCCCGGGGTCCGTCAAGAGGACCCCGGCCGCCCCGGAACCCTCGGGCGTCGTCACCCTGGTGGCGCATCCCATGGCCACCGTGGCGCGGCAGTTCGTGCGGAGCCTGGTGCGTCCCTCCACGATCCTCTACCCGTACGAGCGGCTCGAGGACCCTCGCTTCCGCAAGGAGGTCAAGGTCGCCTCCGGGGCGCCCATCGGCGTGGGGGACATCTGGGACAACTACCGCGGCGTCCACGCCCTGAACATCAAGACCTGCATCTCGTGCAACCTGTGCATGTTCTCCTGCCCGGACACGTGCATCGAGATGGTGAACGTGGACACCGGGGACGGGAAGACGAAGAAGTGTCCCGAGATCGACTACGGGAAGTGCTCGTTCTGCGGCTTCTGCTCGGACGCCTGCCCCGAGGGTTGCCTCACCATGACCTCGAGCTACACCATCACCACGCAGAAGCGCTCGGAGATGGTCTACTCGCCGGAGCGGATGTACGCGGTCTACCGGACCAAGCTCCCCATGAACCCCATCCGGCTCGCCCGGCCCGAGAACGAGGACCGGATCCTGCTCGACGAGGACCTGTGCATCGGCTGCAACGCCTGCGCGCGCGACTGCCCGACCAAGTGCATCACGATGATCGACATCCCCAAGCCCACGGCCAAGCCGGGCGAGAAGCTTCCCCGCCGCATCTGGAAGGAGCCCATGGTCAACGACGAGGACTGCGTGCGCTGCGGGACGTGCATCTCGGTCTGCCCGAAGGAGTGCCTGTACTGGGGGTCGCATCCTTGAACCCCGAGACGGTGAGCTTCCTGGTGGTGGGGGCCGGGACCTTCGTCGCCGCCGCCTTCGCGCTCACCTCCCGGGAGATCGTCCACACCATCGTCTACATCGGGGCCTTCTTCGCCGGGCTCGCCACCATCTACTTCCTGCTCCAGGCGCCGTTCCTGGGGCTCCTCCAGCTCGCGGTCTACGCCGGGGCTGTGACCATCCTGCTGATGTTCGCGGTGATGGTGCTGCGCAAGCGCATCTTCGCCCGGGAGGCGCGCGCGTTCCTCTCCGTGGGCCCGTCGGTGGTCGCCATCCTGCTCGGCCTCGTCCTGGTGGACCTCGCCCTGCGGGCCCCGAGCTACGTGGCCGGGCCGTACTACTCGGTGAGCGAGCTCTCCCAGAACCTCTTCCTGGTGAACGGCGGCTGGCTGCTCCTCCTCGGCCTGGTGATGCTCTCCGCCCTCACCGGCGGGGTCCACCTGGCCCGGGAGACCCGCAAGGCCCCCACCGCGAAGGGGGTGAAGGGTTGAGCATCCCGCTGGTGGATCTGCTCGGGCTGAGCGGGGGCCTCTTCGCCCTCGGGGTCTTCGGCCTGTTGAGCCGTCGGAACTTCATCCTCCTGCTCGTCTCGGTGGAGGTGATCATGAACGCCGCCATCCTGAACTTCCTCGCCTTCGCCTACTACCCGCCCGCTCCCGGGCTCGGCGGCATCACCGGGCAGAGCGTGGCCGTGGTGCTGGTCGGCCTCGCCGCGACCGAGGTGGCCGTGGGACTCGCGATCGTGCTCGCCCTGAACCGCCTGCGCGGAAGCGTGGACGTGGCCGAGGCGATCCAGCTGAAACTTTAGCGGGGGCGGATCGAACTGGCGCTCGCTTTCCAATGGGCCTTTCTGGTCCCCCTCTTCCCGGCCCTCGGGTTTGTCGTCCTCGGCCTGGGCGGGGGGCGCTTCGGTCACCGGCGCGTCGGCTGGGTCGCGGTGGCGTTCGAAGCCGGTGCGTTGCTCTCGGGCTTCTGGGTCGCGCTCACCGAGCTCTCCGCCGCGCTGCCGTACCATGACACGAGCTTCGTCTGGCTGAACTTCCCCGGCGGCACGCGCTTCGTCTTCGGGACGCTGGTGAGCCCCCTCGGCGCCCTCATGCTGCTGGTGATCAACGTGGTGGGCTTCCTGGTGGTCCTCTACTCGAACGAGTACATGGCCCACGACGAGGGCCTGCCGCGCTACTACGCCGAGCTCATGCTGTTCCTGAGCGCGATGAACGCGCTCGTCCTCGCCGACAACTACGTGGAGTTCATCCTCTTCTGGGAGCTCGTCGGGCTCTGCTCGTACCTGCTCATCGGGTTCTATTACCGCAAGCCCTCCGCTGCCGCCGCGGCGAAGAAGGCCTTCCTGGTGACCCGGGTAGGCGACGTGCTGCTCTTCGCAGGGGTGTTCATCTTCTTCGCCTCCTTCGCCGGGGTCCACGCGCTCGGGGCGGTGAACGCCTACCCGGGGACCAGCTGCCCGGGCGCCGCCCCCGGCACCGGGCCGACCTGGGCCTGCTCGGGGTTCGTCTTCGCCCCCCCCAACGCCAATAGCGCCACCCCCTTCCTCTCCCCCGGGACCGTCACCGGGGACCCCAACGGCCTGCTCATGACCGTGGCCGGTCTCCTCATCCTCGGGGGGGCCGCGGGCAAGAGCGCGCAGTTCCCGCTGCACACCTGGCTCCCAGACGCCATGGAGGGCCCCACCACCGTGAGCGCCCTCATCCACGCGGCCACCATGGTCGCGGCGGGGATCTTCCTCCTGGCGATCACCTCCATCTACCTGGGATTCACCTCCACCGCCGCGCTCGTGATCCTGGCCCTGGGGGGCTTCACCAGCCTCTTCGCAGGTACCATGGGGCTTGCGGCCCCCGATATCAAACGGGTGATCGCCTACTCGACGATCTCCCAGCTGGGGTACATGACCATGGCCGTGGGGGCGGCCTCGTACCTGCTGGTCGGCCCGGGCGCGGCGATGTTCCAGCTCTTCACCCACGCGTTCTTCAAGTCGCTGCTCTTCCTCGCGGCGGGCTCGGTCATCCACGTGGTGGGGACGCAGGACCTCTTCGAGATGGGGGGGCTGCGTAAGGCGATGCCCATCACCTCGATCACCATGCTCTTCGGGGCGCTCGCCCTTTCCGGTCTTCCCCCCTTCTCGGGCTTCTTCTCCAAGGACGATCTCATCGGGCTGACCTATCAGGCGGCGACGACGCAGCCCGTGGCGCTGATCTTCCTAGCCCTCGCCGTGGCCGCGGTCCTCCTCACCGCGCTGTACATCTTCCGGCTATGGTTCCTCACCTTCTCCGGGGAGCACCGGAGAGCGCGGCCCGCGCCGGAGGGCAGCCCCGCTGCGGCCCCTGCCCCGGGCCACAGCCCCTCGGGGGAGGTCCACGAACCCAGCTGGGTCATGCTCGCTCCCCTGGTGGTGCTCGCCGGTCTCGCCCTCGTCGCGGGATTCCTCCCCCTCCTCCCCTCCTTCTCCCACCTGTTCCCGGGGCTGACCTGGGGGGTCTTCGGTTACTCCTACTCGGCGGGGATCTGGAGCTTCAGCGGCACGGACCTGGGGATCAGCCTCCTCACGCTCGCCTTGGCGCTGGGGGGGCTCACCATCGCCTGGCGCCTCTGGGGGGGCGGTCGGGTCTACCGCCTGCCGGAGCGGGGATCGCTGCGCTCGGTCCACACGGTGCTGCTCAACCGCTACTACATCAACGCCGCCTACGAGGGCTTCGGGGAGCGCGTGGTCCTCACCGTCGCCCGCGCGTTCGACTGGACCGACCGCTACGTCCTCGACGGCACCATCCACGGGTTCGAGCAGCTCTTCTCCCGACTCTCCCTGCAGGCCCGGCGCCTCCAGACCGGGATCGTCTCGAGCTACGCCCTCTGGGTGGTGGTGGGGCTGCTCGCGCTCCTGGTCTTCTTCCTCTACGCCGTGCCGGTGATCGCCCCGATGCTCGGAGGGGGCTAGGGGATGTACGTCTCCCCCCTCACCGTCCTCCTGGCGGTGGGCTTCCTCGGCACGCTGCTCACCTTCCTCTCCGGCAGGTGGGCGCGCTGGACGGCCGTGGCGACGACGCTCGCCCTCGCCCTCCTCGTCGTCTACCTCCTCACGCAGTTCAATCTCAACGACAGCTCCGGCTACCAGTTCCTGGAGGTGAACAACTGGTTCACCTTCGCCGGGCTCAACGGGGGTTCCGGCATCAGCGTCGACTACGCGGTAGGGATGGACGGCATCAGCCTGCCGCTGGTGCTCCTCAGCGCCGTGGTGACCCTCGCCGCCGTGGTCTACCACTGGGAGGAGACCGACCGGCCCCACGCCTTCTTCGGCCTCCTCCTCCTGGTCAACGCCGGCGTCCTCGGGGTCTTCCTCTCCTTAGACGCGCTGCTCTTCTTCGTCTTCTGGGAGGTGGTGCTCATCCCCATGTTCTTCCTCATCGGGGGATGGGGAGGAGCGCGCCGGCACTACGCGGCGCTGAAGTTCTTCGTCTACACCCACGTGGCGAGCGTGGTGATGTTCGTCTCTCTCCTCGTGATGATCTTCCTGGCGGGGTGGGGGACCTTCGACTTCGTGGACCTCTACGGGGTCCAGTCGCTCAACCAGAGCGCCCTCTCCTCGGTGACCCAGGTGCTCCTGTTCGCCTCCATGCTCTTCGGCTTCGGGGTGAAGCTCCCCATGGTCCCCTTCCACACCTGGCTCCCCGACGCGCACGTGGAAGCCCCCACGGGCGGGAGCGTGCTCCTCGCCGCGGTGCTGCTGAAGATGGGGGGCTACGGTCTCATCCGGATCGCCATGCCGCTCCTCCCCACCGGCCGCGAGGTGCTCACCCCGCTGATCTTCTTCTTCGCCTTCCTCTCCATCGTCTGGGGCGCCTACCTCTCCCTCGCCCAGCGGGACCTCAAACGGCTCGTGGCCTACTCGTCGATCAATCACATGGGGATCGTCCTGCTCGCCATCGGCCTCTGGACGCAGATCGGGATCGAGGCCGCGGTCCTCCTCATGTTCGCCCACGGGCTCGTCAGCGCCATGCTGTTCATGGTCTCGGGGTCGATGCACCATGCTTACGGGACGCGCGACATCCCCTCGGTGGGGGGGATGAGCGCCTTCACGCCCCGGCTCTCCACCATGGTGGTGATGGGCTCGCTCGCCTCGCTGGGGCTGCCGGCCCTGGTGAGCTTCCCGGCCGAGTTCTCCGCCTTCTTCGCCACCTGGGAGTCGCTGGGCTACTGGGTCCTCATCCCGCTGATGGCGCTGGTGATCACGGCGGCGTTCTACATCTGGATGCTCCAGCGGCTCTCCTTCGGACCGCCGAGAGGGGCGACGCCGAAGACCCACGACCTCCCGACGCCCGAGCTCGCCGCGCTCGCGATCCTGGGGGCGCTCGTGGTCCTCTACGGTATCCTCCCCTTCCTCATCGCGCAGTACATCCCCGCCACGCTCCTCTTCCACCTGACGTGCTTCCCCGGCGGAGGCGGGGTCTGTCCGTAGCGGGCCATGGGCGCGATCCCGACCGCGGCGTTCCTCCCGGAGGCGCTGGTCCTCGCCTCCACGCTGCTCGTCTTCCTGGCGGACGTGCTGGGAGCGCGCCGGCGACGGGTCTTCGGCACCCTCAGCGTCGTCCTCTGGGCGGCCGCCTTCCTCTCGATCCTCGGGGAGCTCGGGGTCCCCGGCCTCGCCGTCCTCAACACGCTCCCCGGCTCGCTCCTCAACGCCCCGGCGAGCGGGCCGATCGCCTTCACCTCCCTCGGCCTGGTCTTCCAGGGCCTTTTCCTGGGGGTGGGCCTCCTGGTGGGGATCAGCTCCCTGTCGGACGAGGAGGACGACCCCGGGGTCGCGGTCTTCTACGCCCTGATGGGCCTCGCGCTCCTCGGGATGATGCTGGTCGCCCTCTCGGCCGACCTGATCTTCCTGCTCCTCTCGGTGGAGATCACCTCGATCTCGACGTACGTGCTGGTGGGCTACTCCCGGCGGGAGAGCCGGGCGCTCGAGGCGGCGATGAAGTTCTACATCATCGGCGCGCTCTCCACCGCGATCAGCTTCTTCGGCGCGAGCCTGCTCTACGGCGCCTACGGCACCACCGCCCTCGCCGCGTTCGCTTTCCCGCCCGCGGGCGGGATGGACAACCTCGCCCTCGTCGGCTTCGGGCTGCTCATGGTCGGGCTCGGGTTCAAGCTCACCCTGGTCCCCTTCCACATGTGGGCCGTCGACGTGTACGACGGCGCTCCCAGCACCGTCTCCGCCTTCCTCTCGGCGGGCTCGAAGAAGATGGGGCTCTTCGCCTTCTTCGTGGTCTTCATCGCGGTCATCCACGTCTTCTCCGCCGCGCAGGGCTGGGCGCTCTCCCTCGCCCTGGGCGGCCTCGCGGTCATCACCATGACCGTGGGGAACCTCCAGGCGCTCCAGCAGCAGACCATGAAGCGCCTGCTGGCGTACTCCTCCATCTCGCAGGCCGGCTACCTGCTCCTCGGCGTAGCGGTGGGCACCCCGGCGGCGCTCTCGGGGGCGACGCTCCTCGCCATCGCGCACGTGCTCATGAAAGGGGGCGCTTTCGTGGTGGTGGCGGCGGCCGCCGCCGCGGGGGTGGGAGCGAAGATCGACGACTACCGGTCCCTGGGGCGTCGGCTCCCCCTGACCGCCATCTCCTTCGCCCTCCTGCTCCTCTCCCTGGCCGGCATCCCCCTCACCCTTGGGTTCGTGGGGAAGTTCTACCTGTTCGCCTCGGCCGTGCAGCTGGGCGGCGGCTGGTTCGTCTTCCTGGCGGTGGCCGGCCTCCTCAACAGCGCGGTCTCGGTGTTCTACTACGGGAGGGTCCTCCGGATCATGTACATGAGCGACGGGCCCTCGGAGGGTTCGACGCCCCGCCCCCTGAGCGCTTCCGTCCGCGGGGTGGCGAACGCCCCGTCGCGCGGTCGGCTGCGCGAGGAGTGGGCCCTCGTGGGAGGCGCCCGCCTCACGGTGATCGTCGGATGCGCTGTGCTCACGGTGGTCCTCGGGGTCTATCCGACCCCGCTGGTCCACTTCCTCAACGGGGCCGCCCAGTCGTTCTTGCGCTTGGGATATTAACCTCGGCCGCTCCGTACCCTGGGAGGGAGGAGCCGTGGCAGGCTACGACGTGGTCGTCGTGGGAGCCGGGCCGGCCGGGAGCTCGGCCGCCCGCTTCGCTGCGCTGGGTGGGGCGAGGACGCTCCTT
>JAKATE010000097.1 GCA_021828085.1 Thermoplasmata archaeon
GTCCTCAGGTCCACCCGGATGACCCGGGCGACCGGGTTCACCACGTTGAACCCCGGCTGGAGCCAGCCTTTGTACGAGCCGAGCACCGTGACCAGCGCGATCTCGTACGGCTGGATCGAATAGGCGGCGTGCAACAGGAGCACGAGGAACATCAGCCCGAAGAGCACGGCGAAGATGCCGCCGAAGATCCCCACGATGGTGCCGAGGCTGATGAGGTAGGCCCCCGCGATGATGAGCAGGAATCCCACGATGAGCAGGATCGGCAGGAACGTCTTGGTCCCCGGGTAGGCCCCCATGCCCACCGGGGCCCGGACCGGTGCCGGGGAAGCGGTGGACGAGCTCGGCGCGGACCTGGGGCCGGTGGCCGATGACGCGCTCACGGTTAGCTCCGTCCGCCCGCGAGGTGGCCAACCCTCATGAAGTCAAGGGTGCCCGGGCGTGGGACCCGCGGCCTCCTCCCCCCAGGGTTCCACCGACAGCACCACACCCCTTCCACCGGTCACGCGGACCGTCGCCCCCACCCCGATGGGGACGTCCGCCGTGGCGCTCCAGACCTCGCTGCGGATGCGCACCTTCCCGCGCATCGTCCCCGGCACGATGGGAACGGTCACCTCCGCCGGCCAGCCGGCCAGGGAGTTCACCGTCGTCGCGATAGGCGGATGCGTGGGGGCGAGTTTCTGGTAGACGGGAATGGCGACGGCGAAGGCGACGAGCACCACTCCCACGATCAGGAAGGGGGCGCCGGCGAGGGTGAAGATGTCCACGGAGCTGAACCCCAGGAGGAGCCCTCCCGCCAGGAGGAGCACTGTCCCCGGGAGGAGCAGGAAGAGCCCCGGGTGGAGGAAATCCAGGATGATCAGGGCGACGCCCACGATGATGAAGACGACCAGCAGAGCCTGAACATCCGTCACCATGGCTGCGCCCGCTCAGCAGGGGTCCGTGGGTATATAGGGCCCCCCGGGGGGGGATTTCATGAGGCCTCCCCACCTCCTCCCGGCGTGGGACGGGTGGAGAGCCTGCTCTTCCCGACGCGCAAGGAGCGGGTCGAGGAAAGGCGAAAGGAGCGTTCGCACGGCGACGTCCGGGACGAGGTCTTCGACCGCGCCACGCTCCTCTCCGTCTCCCGCCTGGTGACGCAGGGTTTCTTCCAGGAGGTCGATTTCTCCATCTCCACAGGGAAGGAGGCCAACGTCTTCCGCGTGAGCGGCCCCAAGGGCTTCGCGGCCCTGAAGGTGTACCGGGTCTCCAACGCCGTCTTCCGCCGCTTTCCGCCCTGGGCGCTCGAGGATCTCTACCGCACTGCGGGCCCCGGAAGCTTTGGACGGCTCGTCTTCGCCTGGGCCCGGCGCGAGTTCAACGCGCTCAAGCGCTGCCACGACAGCTCGGTCCCCGTCCCGCGCCCGCGGGTGCAGTGGCGAAACCTTCTGCTCATGGACCTGGTCGGGGACGCGGAGGGACGCGCCGCCCAGCCGATGATCCGGACCCCGCTCGAGGACCCCGCCCGGACCCTGAAGGAGCTCGAGAAGGGCGTCCGGGCGATGAGCACCCGCGCCCGGCTCGTGCACGGGGACCTCTCGCCGTACAACGTGCTCATGCACGAGCAGCACCCCATCCTCATCGACCTCGGGCAGACCCTCCCGGTGGAGCATCCCCAGGCCGCCGGGCTCCTCCTGCGCGATGCGACGAACTTCGCCCGCTACTTCCGCCGGTTCGGCGTGGACTGCGAGCCGCAGGAGATCTACCGCCGCATGGGAGGTCGCCCGACGCCATGACGGTGGTCCACGTCCGCATCCCCGAGGAGCGACTCCCGGTCCTCATCGGCACGCAAGGGGCGGTCAAGCAGGCGCTCGAGCGCTCCACCGGCACCCAGGTCGAGATCGACCGGGAGGACCAGACCATCCGCATCTCCTCCCCGCCCGGAGGCGACCCGATCGCCGTCCTCAAGGCGCGCGACGTGGCCCAGGCCGTGGGACGTGGCTTCTCCCCCGAGCGGGCCTTCCGGCTTCTCAAGGAGGACACCTATCTCAGCGTCCTCGACATGAAGGAGGTCACCGGGAAGCACACCAAGGAGGCGATGCGCCGGCTGCGCGCACGACTCATCGGGACCTCCGGCCGCTCCCGCGGACGCATCGAGGAGCTCTCCGGCTGCTCCGTCTCGATCTACGGGAGCTCGGTGGCGCTCATCGGGAACGCCGACCAGCTCGAACGCGCCTCCCGTGGGGTGCGTATGCTGCTCCGGGGTAGCGAGCACTCCAGCGTCTTCGGGTACCTCGAGAAGGCGCGCCGCCAGGCCCTCCTCACCCCCGCCCTCCCTCGCTTCGAGCCAGGGGCGGAGGGCAAGGACGCCTCCGGGCGCTGAGCGAGAGATGGGGAAGTCTGTTCCGCTCGCCGGGGGATCGCTCGCATGGTGCCGCGAGCGCTTCCTCGCCTACTACCGGGACCATCCGCCCGGTCCCCCCCCGGACCTCGCCGAGCGCGAGATCGCCTTCGCCCCCTTCGAGGCCTCGGGGATGTTCCGCCACCTCG
Source organism: Thermoplasmata archaeon (assembly GCA_021828085.1). Taxonomy (GTDB): domain Archaea; phylum Thermoplasmatota; class Thermoplasmata; order Lutacidiplasmatales; family UBA184; genus JAKATE01. The sequence goes on from JAKATE010000097.1 coordinate 2,527, forward strand.
CCTACGACGGCGAGCGGTCCTTCCAGGAGGGGCTTCGGCGGGCGGCCCCGCGCCACGTGTACTACTCCACCGCCTACTACGAGCGGCCCGACCATAGCGTGATGAAGGAGAAAGGCTGGCTCGGCGCCGATGTCATCTTCGACCTCGACGCCGACCATCTCGCCGACGCGGCCTCCTTGAGCTACTCCGAGCAGCTCGAACGGGTCAAGGGGAAGTTCCGGCTCCTCGTCGACGAGTACCTCCTCGGAGACTTCGGCCTCGACGTGAAGGACCTCGAGCTGGTCTTCTCGGGAGGGCGGGGGTACCACGCCCACATCCGGGACCCCGCCTACCGTGGCCTGTCCAGTGCGGCCCGTCGGGAGATGGTGGACTACCTCACGGGGGAAGGGTTCGACCCGCTCCGGGAGGCGTTGGGGGGGGAGGCGCGGCCCGCCCCGAGCTCCACCCCGACGGCACCGGGGGGGACGGCCCGTCGAGGTGCGCCCTCCTCGCGGAGCTTCCGAAGGACGAACCGGCTTCCCCCGCCGGAGGCCGCCGGTTGGCCCGGCCGGTTCACGCGGGCACTCTTCGGGCTGACCCGGCAATGGGAGGGCCTGCCCGAGAGGGAGCTCCGGGCCTGGCTGCTCGCCCGGAAGGACCCGGAGGGCCGGCCCCATCTGGGTCCCAAGTCGGCCAGCGCTCTCGCCCACGAGCTCTCGGACGCCTCCACCCTCGAGAAGATCCGTCAGAAGCTGACCCTCGACGTCTTCCCCTTCCCCGTCCCTGCGGGTTTCCTCACCCTCGTCGCGGAAGAGGCCTCCCTCCAGATGAGGGGGGAGGCCGACGCCCCCGTCACCACCGACATCCACCGCCTCATCCGCCTCCCCGGCTCCCTCCACGGAGGGACCGGTTTCCGGGTCCTCACGCTCGACCGCGACGAGGTGGACGACTTCTCCCCCTGGCGCGACGCGCTCGTCCCACACGACCCCGGGAAGGGTGTCCCGGTCCGCCTGGAGACGGCGGTGGACTATCCGTTCGTCCCCGAGAGGCTCGTCGGGAATGCCGGGGAGGAGCTCACCCTCCCCGAGCCCCGGGCGCTCTTTCTCCTGCTGCGCGGGGAGGCCCGCGTCCTCTCCGACCCCCCAACGCCCGGCGGCTGAGGATGCGCGGTAGGGGGGAGGCTACGGTGCGGCGGCCGGGGCGGGGGCTGGGGTCTCCCCCTTCACGGGGTTCCTCAGGGTGTCGATCCGCTCCAGCGTCCCCTCCACCACGTCTCCCACCTTGAGGATCCGCTCGGGCTTGCCGAACTCGAAGCCCGGGGTCCCTCCGAGGCTCCCCATGGAGATGAGGTCCCCGGCCTCGAGGGTCACGCCGCGGCTCAGGTGGGCGATCACCTCCTCGACCCCGAAGACGTAGTCGGAGGTCGTCCCCTCCTGCCGGACCTGCCCGTTCACCTTGAGCGTCATCCGGAGCCCCTTGGGATCCGGCACTTCGTCCCGCGCGACGATCATCGGGCCGACGGAAAGGGTGGAGTCGAAACCCTTGCCCATCATCCAGTCGGGCGTCGTTCCCGGCCCGTCCGGATACTGGAGGTCGCGGTAGCCGAGGTCGTGGACCACCGTGAAACCGGCCACGTGGTCGAGCGCCCTCTCCTTCGGCACGTTCCGCGTGGTGGCACCGATGACGACCCCGAGCTCGAGCTCCACGTCGGGCTGCGAACCGGCCGGGTTCAGCAGGAAGGGCTGCTCGTGGCCGACGAGGCAGTTGGTGAAACGCGCGAAGATGAACGGTCGCTTCGGAGGCGCCTTCCCCTGCTCCTTGGCATGGGAGTAGGAGTTGCTCGCCAGGCAGAAGATCTTCGCGCCCGGGAGGATGGGGGTCAGGTAGCGGACCCCCTCCTCGGGACGGAAGAGAAAGCGCGCTCCGGTGGCGGCCCGGGGGGTCCAGCCCCCCTTGCGTCGCCGGTCGATGTATTCCTGGATCGTGTTGGCGAGCTTGACCGAGTCGGCTCCCCCGGCGAGGAAGGTCTTGAGGTCGCGGAAACGGGACGGGTCCGCCCCCTTCACCGGGTTCGTGGCGAAGTAGTCGCGGCAGGCGATGTCCAGGTCGAGGAAACCGTCCGGGGCGCGCGCGCCGAAATGCCGATCCCCCTCCAGGATGAAGTAGCCGAGCCTCATGCTCCGTCGCGGCCCGAGGGACGGCGCGATGTCTTAACCCCTTTCCCCGGGCGCGGAGAGACCGGCCAGCCCTCCGGACCGAGCTCGGGAGGGGAGGCGGCGCCCGGACGGACCCTGCGGGGCCGCCCCCAGACCAGCACGCCCCCGTCGAGCGGCTTATTCCCTTCCACCTCCAGCCCCAGGGTCCTCCGGGGGCCCCCTGCGGGCGGGCCGGAGAGCAGCGCCGGAGAGCTCCCCTCCCCGATGAGCACCGGGGCGACGAAGAAGCTGAAGCGGTCCACCCACCCTCCCCGCAGGAACGAGCTAATCACCCCACTCCCCCCCTCGACCAGAAGGGACCGGATGCCGTGCTGGTAGAGCCAGTGGAGCGCGCTAGGAAGAGGGACCCTGCGCTCCCCCAGACGGACCCGCTCGGCGGAGCCGGGACCCGCGCGGGGGGCGGACCGGGAGGTGAACACGACCGTGCGGATGCTCCCGTCGAGCACGCGCGCCGGTGGCCGCACCCGGCCCCGGGAATCGAGGATGACCCGGGCGGGGACCGGGAGGGCCGGGGATGGGGTCCGGCCGAGCAGTTCCCAGTGCACGCGGAGCGACGGATCGTCCGCGAGGACGGTCCCGGAGCCGACGAGGATGGCGTCCACGGCGGAGCGGAGTCCCTGGACCCGGGCGAGGTCCTCCCGACCCGAGAGCTGTGCCGGCCGACCGTTCGCGTAGGCCAGCCGGCCGTCCAGGCTCAGCGCACAGTTGGCCCAGACGAAGGGACGGTCGGCCTTCCTCGCCATGGGGCCCGGGCTCAGGCGCGGGGACGGAGGCGGTCGAGCTCCCCCACGAGGTCCGAAGGCTCCTCCCCGAGCTCCCGGAGCGAGCCCACGTTAATCTCCGCGTTGGCGAGCGCTCCCTCGAGCCCCGCCCGGAGCAGGGCGCGCGCGGTGGTGAGGTCGCTGACCATCACGGGCTTCACCCGTGGGGCGAGCTCATCGAGCAGCGCCAGCGTCTCCTGACAGGCCCCGGCGGCCGCCAGGGGGACCTCGGCGGCGTGCCGGAGGGCGGAGCGGTACGCCTGGCGGGCCTCCTCCGTCACGGGCCCCTCCTTGGGCCTGAGCCGTTTCGAACGGACCTGGTCGTAGGCGCGGACGTCGCCGTCCACCCCGTCCAGCAGGGTCTTCTCGAGCGTGGTGAGACGCTCCTGCATCTTCGCGCCCTCCGGCGGGAGCTCTCCGGGGGGGGAGCTGTAGCGCAGCACCATCAGGCCGAGAGCCGCTCCCATGGCCGCCGCGACGGCGGCCGCGCTCCCGCCCCCCGGGGTCGGCTTGCGAGCGGCGAGGGCCTCCACGAACGCGCGCAGGCTCCCGTCCGCGTATTCCCCCTCCGCCGGGGCCGGAGCGCCCCCTTCCGCGAGCCTCCGTTCGAGGAGGTTCGCCCGGTCGAACCGGTTGAGCTGCAGGGAGTCCTCGGCCGCATCCAGCAGGGCGTCCTCGGGGACGAGCCCGACGATCTCGGATTCCTCGATGGCGGTGCCGTACCGGCGGGCCTCCTCGCGGACCAGCGCGAAGGCGCGGTGGAGGGGGGTCCGACGGTAGTCGGTCATGTTCATCGAGACTTGGGCCCGGTTCCTCTCCTGGATCATGAACCCCAGGGCCTTCACCTCGGAGAGGCCGCCGTCCCGGCCGCGAAGCGACCGGGAGATCCGCTTCGCGATGGCCACGTCCGGGGTCGTCAGGTAGATGTTGTAGGCCACCAGGACCGGCCGGGCCCCCACCGCCACCGCGCCCCCCGTCGGGTGGAGCTGGGGTCCCCCCAGGTCCGGAGCCCGTGCGGGATCGCGGACGGCCGCTTCCCGGAGTCCTTCGTAGCCTCCCTCACGGACCCGGGCGAGGTCCTCGCGCTCCGGCCGCCGGGCGGCCTTGGCGTAGAAATAGACGGGGAGGGAGAGCTGCCGTACCAGCCGCTCCCCCAGCTTCCGGGCGAGCGCCACGGCCTCCTCCATCGTCGCCTCGCCGAGTGGGACGAAGGGGACCACGTCCATGGCCCCCATCCGCGGGTGCCCCCCCTGGTGGTGGTTCAGGTCGATGAGCTCGAGCGCCTTCTCCGTGGCCCGGTAGGCCGCCTCGACGAGGGCCTCCCCCTCGCCGGCCAGGGTCAGGACCGAGCGGTTGTGGTCCGCGTTGGACTCCAGATCGAGCACGCGGGCCCCGGGCACCCCTTCGGCCGCTCGGCGGACCGCCTGGATGACCTCGACCCTTCGCCCCTCGGAGAAGTTGGGCACGCACTCGAATCGCTTCATGGACCCCCGGCACCGAAGGACTCCAGGGACTTCTGGGTTCCGGGGGCGGGGGCGCTCCCCGGCACCCGCTGGAGCGCCCGTTCGACGCGTGCGGCGTCGAACCCGTGCCCGGCGACCAGGAGATCCCTGGCGGCGCCAAGGTCTGGGGCGCGCCAGCGGAGCGTGTAGTCATCGGTGACGGGGGGATGCAAGAA
>JAKATE010000098.1 GCA_021828085.1 Thermoplasmata archaeon
ACCGGCCCTTCTCCCAGAACGTGGCCTCGGAGACGGTCTCCATGGCGGTGGGCGGGATCACCTCCGGGTTCACCTTCGTGGGCCGGAAGGACCCGTACGCGCCCCTCCTGGCCGAGCTCATCCAGGAGATCGAGTCCCGCTCGCTGCTGGACCTGGGGATCCATCCGATCCTGGGGCGCCCCGCCCAGGTGGACGAGATCCCGAAGCTGCAGCAGGAGTTCGGGGTGAGCTCGTTCAAGTTCTACCCGGCGAGCCAGGGGGCGGAGATCTATCCCGGCGTCTACGGGATCGAGGACGGACAGCTCTACCGCGCGTTCCAGCTGATCCGGGACCTGCCCCTTCCCGCCACGGCCCTCGTGCACGCCGAGAACTGGGAGATCCCCCTGCATCTCCGGGAGAGGATGATCCAAGAGGGCCGGACCGACCAGGCCGCGTACTGCCAGTCCCGCCCCGCCTTCTGCGAGGAGGACGGGATCCTACGCGCCCTCCACTTCGCCCGGGCCCTCCGCTGCCGCACCTACATCGTCCACGTCTCCACGGGAGCCGGCGCCCGGCTCATCGGCCAGGCCCGGGCCGAGGGCGTCCCGGTCATCGGCGAAACCTGCCCGCAGTACCTCTCCTTCGACGAGCAGGACCGCTTCGAGGTGATCGCCCGGGTGAATCCCCCCCTGCGCAACCGGCAGGAGAACCAGGCGCTCTGGGAGGCGCTCTCCAAGCGACAGCTCTCCTGCATGGGCTCCGACCACATCCCGAACCGCTCCCGCTCGATGGCCACTGACAACGTCTGGACCACCGGCGTCGGGGGGTATCCCGGCTCCGGGGTGATCCTTCCCGTCCTCATGACCGACGGTTTCGCCCAGGGGAACCTGACCCTGGGGGAGGTGGCCGAGCTCACCAGCACCAACGCGGCGCGCTGGTTCGGCCTTTACCCAACCAAGGGCGCCCTGCTTCCCGGCTCGGACGCGGACCTGGTCGTCTATGACCTCCATCGGCGGGTCACCTACTCGCCGGAGGTCGGCCACCTCTCCTCCGATTTCACCTGGTTCCGGGGAAAGGAGTTCCGCGGCTGGCCGAAGTACGTCCTGCGCCGAGGGGAGCTGGTCGTGGCGGAGGGCGAGCCCGTGGCCGAACCGCGGGGGGCGCGCTATCTGCGGACCCCGCTGGGCCCCGCGGCGGGCTGACCCGTTCCCCGGTCCGCGCGGAAGGGCGACCGGTAACGGGAGGGACTCCCGCGCGACCCAGAGCCCGGCTCAGGAAGGGGCCGGGGTCAGGCCCTCGCTCAAGATCCTTTCCTGCACACGGTCCAGCACCTCGAGGGCGACCTCACTTCCCCGGGCCTTCCAGAGATGGTCAAAGAGCCTCTCGGAAACACGGCCAGGGAGGACGGGCCTCAGCATCTCGAGGAATTTCCCCTGCACGTCCGAGATGCTCATGGGGCGCTCCGGGTCCCCCCACCGATGGACGCGCTGGGCGGCCCATCGGTCTCCCTCCTCCGTCCGCAGGGTCACCCGGCAGAGGGTCCGCCGGGGGTAGCCACGGGTCATCGACGGGTCCGATCGGACCCGGATGCGTGGGAGGAGCCTCTGGAGCTCCGGCGTCCAGCGCTCCTCCGACAGGAAACGGGAGGGGAGCGGTTGACCGTCGATCACCGTGATCGCGAGGAGGTAGGGGAGGCTCTGGGTCAACTGGGCGAGAGGGCTTCCCTCGTGCGGGGGACGGCCGGTGTACTGGACGGCGGCGGCGTAGGTCTGCACCTCGATCGACCGGACCTTCGAGGGAACGGACGGATGGGCCCGAAGTATCGATCGGAGGGCTTCCACCGGACCATGCGCGTGTCGGCCTCCGGGGAAAGGCTTCAGGTACGTAGCCAGGGTGAGCCACGGTGGCGGCCCCTTCGGGAGCGGGGAGGCGGAGGCGCCGCCGGCCGTGAGGACGCTGAGCGGGTCCCAGGGCGGGAGGAGGACCTCGGCCCCGGCTCCGTGTCCCTCTCGGGCCCAGAGGGCGGCGCGCAGCCCGGTTTCAGCCGCGACGCCGGCAAGAAGCCCCTTCGCCCGACCGGTGAGCCCCGGGCGGAGGGAGAGGGGCAGGACGAACCCGCTGGTGGCCAGGGCTGAGAGCAGGCCCTCCGGGCCCGGGTCCAACAGCCACTGTGCGGTCATCGCCGCGCCCACGGCGTTGCAGGTCCCATCCGGGTAATGCCCCGTCTCCGACTGGATCGGGAAGAGCGCCCTCCCGAACCGGAGCGAAGTCTCGTAGCCGACCAGGAGACTGAGGAGCAGATCCCTCCAACGGGCTCGCGAGAGACCGGCCAGCGCCAGGGCGACCGGGACGGCGCCTTCGCAGGGGTGGAACCCGCCGCGTCGGTCCCCGTCCTGGGCCTCCAGCAGGTCGAGATGGACAGCGTTCTGAAAGGCGGAAGAGAGCAGGCCAAAGTCCCCTGACCAGCCGAGGATCCAGGCCTTCGGCGATCCGGGCGGGGCCCGCTCCAGCCCTTCGCGCCCGGCCCGCGCCTCAGGAAGGCGGGAGCCGGCGACCATGACGCCCAGGGAGTCGATGAGGTGGAGCCGAACCTTCCGCTCCACAGGGGGTGGGATATCCTCAGACCGAAGACGGGAGAGACTTCGAACCAGGTTCTCCCATCGTCGGAGGCTCCGGGGGGTCTCCGGGCTCTCCACGCGCCGGCGCCCCTCGGGGGCGCTGAACTTCTCGACTCCCAAAGTGCGTCCCACCCTCTAAGGGCCCAGACCTTAAGGCCTGGGAGGAGTGCTCTGGCGAAGTGGCAGGGATCCGGGAGGACAGAGGGGAAATGGGGGGTGCGCCGACTCATCCTTTCTCGGTCGAGGGGAAGCGCGCGCTCGTCACGGGAGGCGCCGGTGGCCTCGGGAGGGAGATCGGCCGCCTCCTCCATCGGATGGGGAGCCGGGTCGCCCTTCTCGACCGGAACCAGGCCGCCCTCGAACGCGTCGTGAAGGGCTGGGAGCCGGGACCTGAAACGGCTGTCGTGACCGCCGACGTCCTCGCGGTCCCGCAGCTACGTCGGGGCCTGCGGACCCTGGAGAAGCGTTGGGGAGGGCTCGACCTTCTCGTGGCCTCGCACGGGATCGCCCTCCGAGGGCCGGCCCGAACCCTCCCGGACGCCGCGTGGGAGAGGGTGATCGCGACCAATCTCACGGGAACCTTCCTCGTTTGCCGGGAATCCCTTCCGCTCCTCGAGCGGGGCTCGGACCCGGCGATCGTGGTCCTCTCCTCCGTCTACAGCCTGATCGGAGGGACGGAGCGGGTAGCCTACTCCGCCTCCAAGGGGGGCCTCGACGCCCTCGTCCGCTCGCTGGCTGCGGAGCTCGGCCCCCGGGGGATCCGGGTGAACGCGGTGAACCCGGGCTTCATCCGGACGCCGATGACCCGGGGCTATTCCCGGGACCGGGCGACCCTGGACGCCTTCCGCAAGCTCGCCCCCCTCGGACGGCTGGGGGACCCCGAGGACGTCGCCGGGGCGGTCCTCTTCCTCCTCTCTCCCGCCTCCTCCTTCATCACCGGGGCCTGCCTCCCCATCGACGGAGGGAGATTCCTGGGGAAGTGAGCGGAACCTCGTCGCGCCGCAGCGCAAAGGACTCGGCCGAGGGAGAGATGCTCGAGCCCCTGGTCAACTGGGCCCTCTCCGTCCAGGGAAAGGACTTCCCACCGGACGTCCGAAGGCTAGGGTCCCGGATCTTCGCGGACAGCCTCGGATGCGCCTGGGGGGGAGCCCTCCTCTCGAAAGGGAAAGCGCCGCTCCGTCTGGCTTCGGGCCGCCCCCGGCGCGACGGTGTCACCGTTCCCGGTCTCGCGCACCGGGTCGATCCCTGGTACGGTTCGCTGGCCTGGGGAGAGCTGATCAACGCCCTCGAGTTCGACGCCGACCTCACCCCCTGCCACGTCTCGCCCTACGTGGTCCCGACCGCCTGGATCTCGGCCGAGGAGCAGCGGGCTTCCGGACGCGAGCTCTTGGAGGCGCTCCTCGTCGCCCACGAGGTCACCGCCCGCATCGCGGGAGAGTTGCCGGGACTCCGGGTCCTCCACGGGAGCTCCCGCCGACCCCGCTATTCCTTCCGGCACCGCTGGGGGGGCTACCTCGCAGGGATCATCGGGTCGGTGGTCGCGGACGTTCGGCTGAGGGGCGGGGGGCTGGCGGAGGCCAAGAACGCCCTCGGGGTCGCGGCGACGCTCTGTCCGGCCCCGCTGAGCTCGCGCTTCTTCCTGACCACCCGTCCGGTGGACGCGAAGTACGGGCCGGCGGGAGCGGTCTCGCTGGCGGCCCGCGTGGCCACCGACCTCTCCTTCTCCGGGTACCGGGGGGACTATTCGGCCCTCTTCGGGGAGAACGGCCTCCTTCCAATCCTCGGGAGCGGAGAGAAGGACCTCTCCGCTGCGGCCCGCGACCTGGGCCGGCGCTGGAGGGTGAGGGACAGCGTCCTCAAGCGCTACCCCACGGGGGGCGTTGGCCACGTGGGTCTGGACCTCTTCCGCCGGTTCCTGAGCGAGACCGGGACCCCTCCGGAGGAGATCCGGGAGGTCCATCTCTACTCCGATCCCATCGTGGAGGTCCCGGTCCTGTCCAATCCCGAGGTGACTACCGCCGTCGATGCCCAGTTCTCGCTCCCCTGGGGTTTCGCCGCCCTCCCGTTCTACCCTCCGGGGCCGGCCTGGCAGAGCGCGGTGGCGCTCCATGACCCGAGGGTCCGTAAGCTCTACGGCAAGGTACGGATGCACGCGGACCGGTCCGTGGTCCATTCGCTCTACCGCCAGCTGGTGCAGGAGGGGCGCCCGTACGTGCACCGTCGCCCGACCCGGCTCGTGGTGCGGTCCCTCCACGGCCGCTGGGAGGGGACCGATGACGAGGCGGACGGCTATCCCGACCGCCCTCTTCCCGACCGGGAGCTGGAGGAGAAGTTCCAACGGAACCTCGAGGGGCGCATCGCCCCCCGAGAGGCGGGCCGGCTCTTCCGCCGGCTCTGCTCGCTCGAAAAGGAGAGGAGCGTTCCCGTCCTCGGGAGACATCTCCGGGGCCTGGCGGAGGAAAGGGCATGACCGTGGACCTGGTGGTGGAAGGAGGGACCGTGGTGACCGACGGCGGACGTTTCCCCGCCGATATCGTCGTGGACGAGGGGAAGGTCCTCGCCCTGCGGCGGGACTCCTCCGGCGTCGCGGCGGACCGGCGCGTGAACGCCGAGGGGATGATGGTGCTCCCGGGGCTGATCGATCCGCACACCCACTGGGGGGTCTTCAACCTCCCGGACCTGGAGGCCTTCGAGCGACAATGCACGAGCGAGTCCCGGGCGAGCCTCGCGGGAGGCGTGACCACGGTCATGCACTGCGCGATGGACCGGGGCTCCTACCTTTCGCACCTCACCGCCAAGGACGCCATCGTCCGTCGGTCCGCTGGGGTCGACGTGGTCTACTACCCCGCCCTGACCACGGCCGAACACCTGGCGGAGGTGCCGGCGCTGGCCGAACGCGGGGTCACTTCCTTCAAGCTCTTCCTCAACGGGGACGCCTTCTTCGGCCTCCCGGAGCCGCTCCTCTATCCCGCCCTCGAGGCGATCCGAGGGGTGGGGGGGACCCCCATGGTGCACTGCGAGTGGACCCCCCCGGCCCTCGAGCACCTGCTTCCGAGGGCCCGCGCGCTCGGGCACCAGGGCCTTCAAGCGTGGGCCGAGGCGCGTCCCAACTTCCTCGAGACCACCGCCATGGAGAGGGTCTTCCGGGTAGTGGAGGCGCTCGGGGGACCGATCTACGTCGTCCACGTCTCGACCCGCGAAGGGCCTCCCACGGGCGCCGCCGCCCGCCGGCGCGGGGTCGAGGTGTACCTCGAGACCTGCCCGCACTACCTCGCGCTGGACTACACGCGCCCTTCCGTCCAGCGATGGGGGAAGGTCAAGCCGCCGATCCGGGCCCCCGAGGACCGGGAAGCGCTCTGGGCGGCGGTCCTGTCGGGGACCATCGACACCATCGGCACGGACCACTGCACGCTCATGCTCCGACGGGAGAAGGAGGGGGCGGGGGATATCTGGTCCCAGCAGAACGGCTTCGCCGAAACGGAGACCATGCTCCCCATCCTCGTCACGGAGGGGGTCCGCCGGCGCGGCCTCTCCTGGGAGCGTCTGGTGGAGCTCACCTCCGCGAACGCTGCGCGCATCCACCGCATTCCGGGCAAGGGGTCGCTCCGTCCGGGTTCGGACGCGGACCTGGTCCTCGTCGACCCGCGCCAGGAGACCACGATCTCCTCGGAGCGGATGCACGGGGCCTGCGACTTCACCCTGTACGACGGCTGGAAGGTCTTCGGCGTCCCGCACCAGACGTTCCGCGCGGGCGAGCTGGTGTTCGAGCAAGGGAGGCTGCCTCCGGCCCGTGGGGGGCGGGTGATCCCTACGCTCTCGGGGAGCCTCCGAGGGTCCACGCCGGTGCGAGCGCTATGAGGTGCGGCCCCCGGGCCCCCGGATCCTGCCGTCACCGTCCCGGCGGTCCGCTTCGGGTGAAAGGCCTAATAGGGGACCGTGTTACATCGGGCCAGAGCGTGGCTTGTCGCGGCGTGTCTTCGGAAAGTGATCCGCCCGACCGGTCACGTTGAGGGGAAAAGGAGTATGGGCACTAGTGGCTCGACCGGAGAAACGGCAGCGCCGACAGCACCCACGGGAAGTCCACCGTCGAGAGGAAGGTCCCGGAGCACCGTGGCCATCGCGATCGCCGTGGTGATCATCGTCGCAGCGATCGGGGGAGGGGTGTATTACTACTACTCCACACACTCGAGCTCTTCGAGCTCGAACACCTTCACCGTCGCGGTCGTGGGACCGCTCACCGGTGCGCTCGGACCTGCCGGCACCCCCTGGTCCGATGGGGTCACCGTCTGGGCCAACGCGATGAATGCCCAGGGAGGCGTGGTCTACCAGGGCAAGCACATGCACGTCAATGTCATCATGATGGATGACCAGAGCAACCCCGCCCAGGCGGTCCAGCTGGTCCAGAAGGCGGTCAGCGGGGACCATGTGGACATGCTCATCAGCGGCTTCCTGACCCCGGACACCGACGACCCCGAGTCCACGGTACAGCAGTTGCAGGTGCCGTTGGT
>JAKATE010000099.1 GCA_021828085.1 Thermoplasmata archaeon
GGAGGCCCGGGCCCGCGCCCTCCGCGGCGAAGGTCCCACGCTCATCGAGGCGGTCACCTATCGGATGGGACCGCACTCCACCTCGGACGATCCCCGCCGGTACCGGACCCCCGCGGAGCTGGCCGCCTGGAAGTCCCGCGACCCGATCGAACGGTTGAAGGTCGAGCTGGTGGGTCGCGGCGTCCTGAGCGAGGCGGACTTCGAGACGATGCAGGAGGAGGTCCGCGCGGAGATCCAGAGCGCCATCCAGGAGGCCGAGAAGCTCGGTCCTCCGGCGGCCCCGTCCATCTTCGACGATGTCTGGCAGAACCCTCCGCCGAACCTCGAGGAGCAGCGGAGGGAGTTCGAGGAATCCGTCAAGGAAGGGGTGGTGCGACCATGACCGAGCTGACGCTCATCCAGGGCGTGAACAAAGCGCTGCATCAGGCGATGAAGAACGACCCGGACGTCCTCTGCCTCGGCGAGGACATCGGGGTGAACGGGGGGGTCTTCCGGGCCACCGACGGGCTTCAGAAGGAGTTCGGCGAGCAGCGGGTGCTCGACACGCCGCTCAACGAGAGCGGCATCGTGGGGATGGCCGTGGGGATGGCCCTCTATGGACTGAAGCCGGTCGCCGAGATCCAGTTCCTGGACTTCATCTACCCCGCCTTCGACCAGATCGTGAGCGAGCTCGCGAAGCTCAGGTACCGCTCGGGGGGCCAGTTCCCCGCGCACGTCGTGATCCGGACCCCGTACGGCGGAGGCATCCGTGGCGGCCTCTACCACTCCCAGAGCACCGAGCAGCTCTTTGCGAGCACGCCGGGACTGAAGGTGGTCATCCCTTCCACCCCCGCCGACGCGAAGGGGTTGCTCCTGACGGCGATCTTTGACGAGGACCCGGTCCTGTTCATGGAACCGAAGCGCATCTACCGGACCGCCACGGGAGAGGTCCCTGACGGGGACCACCGGGTCCCGTTCGGGAAGGCTCGCATCGTCCGCGAAGGGACCGACGTGAGCGTCTTCGCCTACGGCGCGATGGTCCCTACGGCCTTCCAGGCCTGCCAGGTGCTGGAGAAGACCGGCATCCACGCCGAGCTCGTCGACCTCAGGACGCTCGTGCCGCTCGACATCGACGCGGTGGTCCGGTCGGTGGAGAAGACGGGGCGGGCGGTCATCGTGCACGAGGCCCCCAAGTTCTGCGGGTTCGGGGCGGAGCTGGCCGCGATCCTCGCCGAGAAGGCGCTCTACTCCCTCAAGGCCCCGATCGCGCGGGTCACGGGGTACGACACCCCGTTCCCGTACACGCTCGAGAACCTCTACCTGCCCAGCGTCGACCGGATCGGCCGGGCCATCCAGCGCACGGTGGCCGCAGGTTGATCCTTCGGAAGGAGCGCATCCACCATGACCTTCGAGTTCCGTCTGCCGGACATCGGCGAGGGCGTCGCCCAGGGCGAGGTCGTCAAGTGGCACGTGAAGGTCGGCGACACGATCAAGGAAGACCAGCCCCTGGTGAGCGTGCTCACCGACAAGGCGAACGTGGAGATCCCCTCGCCCCGGGGCGGCAAGGTCCTCGCGCTCCACGCCAAAGAGGGCGAGATCGTGAAGGTCGGTGGGTTGCTGGTCACCATCGACGCGGTCGGCGGCGGTGCTGCGCCCCCATCGGGACACGGCGCAGCGTCCCCGTCCCCGGCCACGGCCCCCGGACCCGCCCCCTCCTCTCCGAGCCCCGCGGCTGCCCCTTCCTCCCAGGGACGCATCCTCGCGCCCCCTTCGGTGCGCCATAAGGCCGCCCAGATGGGCATCGACCTGGCGCAGGTGGCCGGGACAGGTCCGCAGGGCCGCATCACGGACACGGACCTTGCCACATTCGCCAAGGGCGGGGCCCGCGCGGCGCCGCCGTCCCCGGCCGCAGCCGCTACCACTGCCGCCGCAGAGGCCAGCTCGGTAAGGCCGCCCACCCCGCAGGCCCCTCAGGTCGGCGCCCCGTCGGTCCCCTCCGTACCCTCGACCTCGGTGCCCGCCCCACCCATCCCCGAGGCCGCACCGGTTCCCTCCGGTCCCCTCCAGGAACGCATCCCCATCCGCGGCCTGCGCCGGGTCATCGCCGAGCACATGGCGATCTCCCACGCACGTGCCGCGCGGTTCACCTACGTCGAAGAGGTGGACATGTCGGAGCTCGTTCGCGTGCGGGAGCGCGCGAAGAAGCGGCTGGAGGAGAAGGGGGTCCAGCTGTCCTTCCTGCCGTTCATCATCAAGTCGGTCGTGCAGGGGCTCAAGGCCCATCCGACGATGAACGCCTACGTGGACGACGCGAAGCAGGAGATCGTCCTCAACCGCTACTACAACATCGGGATCGCGGCCGCGGCGCCCGACGGGCTCATCGTACCGGTGATCAAGAACGCGGACCGCAAGAGCATCCACGCGCTCGCCCGCGAGATCCAGGACCTCTCGGAGCGCGGCAAGAGCGGGAAGCTCACCCGGGACGAGCTCACGGGCAGCACGTTCACGATCACCAGCCTGGGGTCCCTGGGGGGCGTGCTCGCCACGCCGATCCTCAACTATCCCGAGGTGGCGATCCTCGGGGTCCACAAGATCTCCAAGCGCCCGGTCTTCGCCCCCGATGGGAGCGTCGTCCCGGCCCATCTCATGAACCTCTCCATCTCCCTCGACCACCGGGTCATCGATGGCATCACCGGCGCCGAGTTCCTCGCCGTGGTCAAGAGCCACCTGGAGGACCCGCACCAGCTCTTCCTGGAGATGGCCTAGGGGTCAGCTCCGATGAGCGGGGTCCCACCCTCCTCCCCGGCCCGGCCTCCCGCGGGAGGCGCCGCGCCGGCGAACTCGGACGACGCGGGTGCCGGGACCGCGGTGGTTCCCCTGCCGTACTCCGCGAAGCAGTTGCAGGAGCTCCTGGGGAGCTCGTGGGAAGCGCGTCTGAAGGAGATGTACCGGGGCATGCTCCTCGGTCGGGTCCTCGACACCCGCATGCTCGGGCTGCAGCGCCAGGGCCGCGTCGCGTTCTACGGCCCGGCGACCGGCCAGGAGGCCACGAGCGTCGGAGCGGCCCTCGCCATGGCCGAGGGGGACTGGGTGCTTCCGGGGCTTCGGGAGCAGCTCATCGCGCTGATGCGGGGCCTCGACCTCACGCTCTACCTCCACCACCTGTTCGGCAACGACCTCGACACGGCGCGCGGGAGGCAGATGCCCTGCCATCCGAGCGCGAAGGAGGCGCGCTATGTCTCCATGTCCTCGAACATCGGCACCCAGATCATCCACGCGGTGGGGCTCGCCTACGCGCTCCGGTACAAGCGGGAGACCGGCGTCTCCTGGGCCTTCTTCGGAGATGGGGCCACCTCCTCGAACGACTTCCACTCGGGCATGAACTTCGCGGGGGTCTGGAAGCTCCCGGTCCTCTTCGTCTGCACGAACAACCAGTGGGCGATCAGCATCCCGAACGAGAAGCAGACCGCGAGCGCCACCTTCGCCGAGAAGGCCCAGGCCTACGGCTTCGAGGGCAGCCGGGTCGACGGGACCGACGTCGTCGCGGTCTACCACGCCCTCCGGGAGGCCCGCGAGGCGCTCGCCTCGGGCAAGGGTCCGCGCATGGTCGAGTGCGTCCTCTACCGGCTCACCCCGCACTCCTCTTCGGACGACCCCTCCCGCTACCAGCCGAAAGGATGGATGGACCGGGCCAAAGCGCACGACCCGCTCGGGCGCTTCGAAGCGATGCTCGACAAGCTCGGGCTGCTCCCCGCCGCGGAGCGGGAGGCGATCCGGGCGGAGCTCGACGCGAAGGTCCGCGCCGCGATCCAGGAAGCCGAGGTCATGCCTCCTCCCCGCTTCGAGTCCCTCTTCGAGGACACCCTCCGGACCCCGGCCTGGCCGCTCACGGAGGAGCGCGACAGCTTCGACAAGGAGCAGGGCGGGAACTTCCCATGAGCCGCGAGGTGGACGTCCTCATCATCGGCGGGGGGCCGGGGGGGTACACCGCCGCCATCCGCCTGGGCCAGTTGGGCCGGAAGGCGCTGGTCGTGGAACGCGACGCGCTGGGAGGCGAGTGCCTGAACCGGGGCTGCATCCCTTCGAAGGCCCTCATCCACACATCCGAGATCTACGACGAGGTCAAGCGCAGCGGCGCGGAACTGGGGGTCCCTGGGGAGATCCATCTCGCCCTTGGCGCGACCCAGCGCTGGCGGGCGTCCATCCTCGAGAAGGAACGACGCGGGATCGAGCTGCTCCTGAAAACGGCGGGCGCGAGCTGGATGAAGGGTTCGGCCCACCTCACGGGCACGAACACGGCGGTGGTCGATTCGCCCGACCTGCCCGGCGGGCACGAGGAGGTGAGGTTCCAAGCCTGCATCCTGGCCACCGGAGCGTTCCACACGAGCTTCCCCGGCTTCGAGCCCGATGGCCGGTACGTCCTGACCGCCAAGGACATGCTCCTCCTCGACCGCGTCCCTTCGCGCCTCCTCGTCCTGGGAGGGGGGGTGAGCGGGGTGGAGCTTGGCGAGCACTTCGCCCGTCTCGGGAGCCAGGTGACCATCGTCGAGCTCATGGCCCAGCTCGTCCCCGGGACCGACCCGGACCTGTCGCAGGAGCTGCGGCGGAACCTGGAACGAAGGGGGATCACCGTCCTTACGGAATCCCGCGCCCGGTCGCTCTCCCGCGGCGAGAAGGGGGTCGCGCTCGAGGTCGAGACGCCGCAGGGCCCCACCACCCTCTCCGGGGACGTCCTCTTCCTCACCGTCGGAAAGCGCCCGGAGACCCGGGAGCTGGGGCTCGAGGCCGCCGGGGTGAAGCTCGCCGAACGCGGGGGGTTCGTCAGCGTCGACGACCGGATGGCCACGAACGTGCCGGGGATCTTCGCCGTGGGGGACCTGGCCCGGCCCCCCATGATCGCCCACAAGGCCTACCGGGAAGGAAGGATCGCCGCGGAGGTCATCGCAGGCCTGCCCTCCTCCTGGGCCCATCAGGCCGTTCCCACCGTCGTCTACACCGACCCCGAACTCGCCACCGTGGGGTTGACGCTCGCCCAGGTGAAGGAACGCGGGCTCACCGCCCGCGAGGTCAAGTTCCCGTACGCGGCCTTGGGCAGGGCCCACGCCAGCCACGCGACCCAGGGATTCGTCAAGCTCGTGGCAGAGGAGGAGAGCGGCCTTGTGCTGGGCGCTCACGTCGCCGGTCACACCGCGGGGGAGTTCATCAGCGAAGTGGCCTTCGCGATCGAGATGGGAGCCACCGTGCGCGACCTCGCGGGGACCGTCCACCCACACCCGACCTTCGCCGAGCTGCTGCAGGAAGTGGCGCTGCTCTGGCTCGGCGAGCCCATCCACGTGGCCCGGGCGGTCCCTCCCCATGCCCGGTGAGCTGCCCTCGGCGCCCCCTCCTTCTCGCTGCCTGCCCACGCTCCCGGTTCTCGCTCCACCCCCGCCCACGGTCCGGGACCTGGGCCACCGCCCCTACCTGCCGGTCCTGGAGCTCATGCGCGAGCTCCGTCGGGAGCGCAAGGCCGGCCGGATCGGGGACACCCTGCTCCTGGTCGAGCACGACCCGGTCATCACGGTGGGCGTCCAGGGCGCGGACGGTGACGTGCTCCCCCCAGACCTCCCGGTCCACCAGGTCGAGCGGGGAGGGAAGAGCACCTACCACGGTCCGGGCCAGCTCGTCGGGTACCCCATCGTCGACCTGGTTCCGCGGGGGAAGGACGTGCGTCGGTTCGTCCACCAGGTGGAGGAGCTCGTCGTGCGTTCCCTCCATCCCTTCGGCATCGAGGCCTCGAGGGTCCCCGGCAAGCGCGGGGTCTGGGTCGACGGGGAGCGGAAGATCGCCTCCGTGGGGGTCGCGATCGAGGAGTGGGTGAGCTTCCACGGCTTCGCGCTCAACGTCTCCACCGACCTCAGGGCCTTCGAGCGTTTCCGGCCGTGCGGGTTCGAGGGTAGGATCATGACGTCGGTGGAGCGGGAGACGGGCCGGTCCGTCGCCCTGGGGGAGGTGACCCCCTTCCTCGTGCAGGCGTGGAACGACGTCTTCGGGGCGGAGGCCAACCCCGCCCCTCTGCGGGCCCCCGCCGCCGCCTTCCCGTCCGCCGTTCCTCCGACCGAAAGTGCCTAAAGACCCCCTTTACGTATTCTCGAACGCCCCCGGGGGGGGGGAGGGCTTGTCGGCCGTAGGTCGCGAGGACTTTCGAGAGAACGGGGAGGACCTCCGGGTCCTCGGGAACCGGGTCTCCCAGCTGTCGGAGGAGCACTCCTTCCTCGCCCAGTCCTACCGGAACCTCTACGAACGGCTCCGCCTCGCGCAGGGCTCCGCCGCCGAGCCGACCTCCGAGCCCGGGGAGGGGACGGAGGCGCAGGCTACCGTAGCCTCTGGACATCCTCGCAGTTCGGTCCAAGCTTCCCTCGCACCGATCCCGTCCGGGGGAACCCCCCGGCCTCCGGCCGAGGAGCTCGCGGCGGTGCGGAGGACGATGCACGCCCTGCTCGAGCGTCAGGGGGAGCTCGGGAGCGGGCTGCGCTCCCTGGCGCGCCATCCCCTGTTCCTCGCCGGGGGCGAGGAGCCCCGCAGGATCCGGGCGCGGCTGAACGAGCTCGGAGAGAAGTTCCAGAACCTCCGGCTCTCCGCGGATGCGCTCGTCCGCCGGGACGCCCGGGCGGTCTCGGCCGTTCTGGACGACCTGTGCGAGCTCAACTCCGTCGCCTCGGAGGACCTCGTGAGGTTCGGTCAGAGGCTTCGCTCCCGGGGGGACGGCATCCTCGCCGGCAGGAAGGAGGACCGGCGGTTCCTGAGGGGCGACTCCTGGCGCCGCCCGTCCTGATCGCGGTTCAGCGACCCGGGGGGCGCCCGTAGGGGCCGGTCGGTGGCGGAGCTCCGGGGCGGCCAGGAGGCAGGGCGTAGGGCTGCGGGGGACCGGCCCGTGGGGTACCGCCGTAGGGCGGTAGCTGGGCGACGGGGCCCGGAGGGCCGGGCGCGATGGCCTGGGAGCCGGGTCCGGGGGCCGGCTGGGGTGGTGGGCCACCGGGCCCTGGAGGGGCGCGCCGGCTCCACTTGCGCTGCATCTGGAGGTAGAGGACAACGCCGACGGCGACCACGACGATGCCGATCGGCGCGAGGATGC
>JAKATE010000100.1 GCA_021828085.1 Thermoplasmata archaeon
ACCGGACCGGGCTCGAGGTGGCGGAAACCCCAGGCGGCCACCGAGAAGACCAGGAGGGCAAGCAGGCCCAGGATGCCCAGCCAGAGGAGATCCTGCGGTCCGACGGTCCCCGCGAAGGCGTCGCGGACGGCGTTCACCGCGTAGGTGAGCGGGTTCCCGTAGACGATCGCGGCGAGCACGGCCGGGGTCTTCGAGGTCACCGGGTAGTACACGGTGGAGAGGAAGACCACAAAGTACTGCAGCACGGCCTGGATGGTGAAGTACTGGTTCGCCGAGCGCAGCTGGGTGCCCAGGGCGATCAAGAGCCCCGAGAAGAAGACGCTCCCCAGCGCGATGGTGGCGAGGACCACCGCGGTCCCCTCGAGCGAGAGGGCGGGCAGGCCGACGAAGGGGAGGGCCACCAGGAGCATGATGCCGGCGCCGGCGAGCGAGAAGACGAGCGTCGTGACGACGAGGCCGGCGAGGTACTCGCTCCGGAGGAACGGTCCGGAGAAGATCTGCTCGACCATGGCCCAGCGCCGGTCGAGCCAGAAGAGGTTGCCGGCCACGACACCGCCCAGGATCATCTGGAAGGCGACCATGCCGGGGACGAGGAAGGCCATGTAGCTCCCCCCCGTGGTCGCCTCCGAGGAGATGATCGGGCTGAACATGATCCCCAGGACCACCACCACGAAAGCCGGCTGGCCGAAGCGCACGATCATCGAGAGCGGGTCCATGTTGGAGACGAAGTTGCGGACCACCAACCGGAGGAAGGGGGGGAGCCTCATCCGAGGTCCCCTCCCCCGGGCGCCCCCTGCACGAGGCCGAGGAAGGCCTCTTCGAGGGTGGACTCGCGCACCGAGAGCCTCTCGACAGGGCGTCCCTTCGTGTGGGCCCACGCCGTCAGTTGGGCGACGGCCCCTTCCGGGTCCTCGGCGACGAAGCTCAGCTGCGCTCCCTCCACCTTGAAGTCGCGCACCCCCAGCCCCGACCGGGAGAGCAGCGCGGGGAGCTCGGCGTCCAGGGGCCCGAGCGGCTGGGCGAACTCCACCTGGACACGACGCGCCCCGCCATGCTGGGCCTTGAGGGCGGAAGGGGTCCCTTCGTCGATGACCCTCCCGAGCTCCATGATCGCGATGCGGTCGCAGAGCAGGTCCGCCTCGTGCAGGATGTGGGTGGTGAAGATGATCCCCAGGCCGTCACGCGCACGCTGGCGCAGATAGCCGAGGATCCGCTGGCGGGCCACGGCATCGAGCCCGGCCGTGGGTTCGTCGAGGAAGAGCACCTCCATGTCGTGCATGAGCTCCCGCGCCACCTGGAAGCGCCGACGTTGCCCGCCGGAGAGGAGCCAGGGTTTGAGCTTCCGCGAGCCCTCGAGCTCGAAGAGCTCGAGCATCTGCTCCGCGCGGGCCTTGGCCTCCTCCCGGGGTACCCCCCACAGGAAGGCGTAGAGCGTGAGGTTGCGCTCGACGCTGATGTAGTCCATGGACTCGGACTGGAGCACGACGCCGAGCCGTTCCCTCAGCGCGCGTCCCCCGGTGCGCAGGTCCATGCCCAGGAGCGTCGCGCTCCCCTCCGTCGGCGGGAGCAGGGTCGTCAGCACGCGGACGCAGGTGGTCTTCCCCGCGCCGTTCCTCCCGAGCAGGCCCAGGACCTCCCCCTTCGCCAGGGTGAGGGCCAGGTGACGGAAGGCGAACTTCCCGGGCCGGTAGGAGTACCCCAGGTCGCGCGTCGTCAACAGGGTCTCAGGGCTCACAGGGGCACCGATCCAGAAGGTTAGGTGAGCGAAGGCAGCTACCTTCAGGTTGATGAACCTTTCAAATCGAGGTCCCGGCCGGAGGCAGAGCCCCCCCGGCCCGGTCGACCGGGGGGGCGTCCCGGGGCCTCCCGGTGGAGAGGGCTATATCCTCACCTCGGCCTGCGAGGGGCCGTGGGCGACCAGGACCTGAGCGGGAGCCTGCTCGAGGAGCAGGGCTACCAGCTCACGGGACGACACTCGGCCGTGAAGGTCTGCTACTGGACCGCCAAGGCGCTCACCGAGGGTCGGCACTGCTACAAGGGGCGCTTCTACGGCATCGAGAGCCACCGGTGCATGCAGATGAGCCCCTCCATCGATGCGTGCAACCTCCACTGCCGCTTCTGCTGGCGCTACCAGGGCTGGGAGCACGAGGAGGCCCTCGAGGAGTTCGACGAGCCCGCCGCGCTCCTCGAGCGCTCCCTCGAGGCCCAGCGGAAGCTGTTGAGCGGGTTCGGCGGGAATCCCCAGGTGGACCGGACGCGCTACGAGGAGTCCCAGCTCCCCCGCCACGTGGCGATCTCCCTGACCGGGGAGCCCACCTTCTATCCGAAGCTCAACGAGTTCCTCGCCCTCTGCCATGAGCGGGGCATCACGACCTTCCTGGTCACCAACGGCACGAACCCGGAGGGCCTGCGCGCGCTCGACCCCCTCCCGACGCAGCTCTACTGCTCCGTCACCGCCCCCAACCCCGAGGTCTTCCGGAGGCTTACCCTCCCGGCGCGGGAGGACGCGTGGGAGAGGCTGCGGGAGAGCCTCGAGCTCATCCGCGGCTTGAAGACGCGCAGGGTCATCCGCCACACCTTGGTGAAGGGCTGGAACCTCGGCTGGGAGGAGCAGTACGCGGAGCTCGACCGGATCGCGGAACCGGACTTCATCGAACCCAAGGGCTACGTGTACATGGGGCGCTCCCGGCAGCGGCTGACCCGGGACCACGTGCCGACGCACGAGGAGATCTCCCGGTTCGCCCACCGGCTCTCGGGCCTCCTCGGGTACCCGGTGGCCGATGAGTCGGAGGATTCCAAGGTCTTCCTCCTCGCCAAGGACCCTTCGCGCCGCTGGCTCCCCGGTCGGGCCCCCGTTCTGGCCCCACCCCCCGGGATCGAGGGGGAGGCCCTCCCGATGTGGGCGACGACGGCGCAAGGCTCGCTCAGCTCGCCCTAGCGGCCCCTCGCCCGACCCGTCCCAGACGTCCTACGCCCCACGGGCCGGGAGGTGCCCGGACTTCCTCCCTCGAGGCCGCCCCTTCAGCTGCTCCGAGGACGCCCAGGAGGCACGCCGATCCAGTCGCGGACCTTCTCGACGTCCTCCAGGGAGGAGAGGACCAGGATATAGGTCCCCAGGTCGAGACGGCTGGACGCGCCCGGGCTCAAGACCACCCTGAACTTGTCGCGGTCGGAGGCGCTCTGCGGGCTGGGAGGGTAGGCGATCCCGATGAGGAGGCCCCCGGTCGCCTTGCGCAGCCTCGGGAGCGCCTCCTCGAAAGTGAGGCCGCGCAGCGGGTTCCGCTCGTTCACGGCGAACTCGTCGATGGTCGATCCGTAGGAGACGGTGGTCACGTCGTTCACCGCTGCCGCCACCTCGGGCTGCCAGGCAGCCGAGGAGATCATGCGCCCTCCCAGGTCGGAGGGGCTCACCACGTAGGTGACGCCGGCGGCCACGAGGGTATCGCGCAACTGCTCGCGGAGCACGGCGACGACGATCCTCAGATGGGGGGCGAGCTCCTTGAGGATGAGCGCGGTCATCACGTTGCGCGCGTCGTCGTCGCTGGCGACGATCGCCTCCCGGGCCCTCTGGACGTTGACCAGGGTCAGCGACGAGCGCTCCGAATAGTCCCCGAGGGCGATGAACACGTCGCTCTCGGACGAGACCCGGGAGGAGGTCTCCTTGTTCCGGCCGGCGTCCTGGATGAGCGAGGAGACGTACGTGCGGATCTCGGAGAGCGACTCCTGCTTGCGGGTCATGATGGCGACCCGGCGCCCGGAGAGCAGGAGCTCCTGGAGGGCGGCCCGCGCGACCGGGGTCCACCCCAGGACGAGGGTGTGGTCCTTGAAGGTGGTCCCGTCGAGCCCGAACTCCTCCTCCTCCCGAGCCTTCAGCGTCAACGTGCTGATGGTGGAGACAACGTACCCCAAGATACCGATTGTGGAGGCGGCGAGGATGATGGCGAAGAGCCGGGAGAGATTGTTCGTCGGGACCACGTCCCCGTAGCCCACCGTGGACATGGTGATGACGCCCCAATAGATGCCGATATAGACGCTCACCTTCTGCGTCAGGATGAACCCCGTAACGCAGACGGCGTAGACCCCGAAGACGACGGCGAGGGGCCGCCAGATGTAGCGTAGCGCCCGTGTGATCCGCACGGAAGGGGTGGGCCGAGGCCCGAGAGGTTTAGACGAACCTCCAGGTCACGAACTCCACGAGGACCGCGGCCGCCAGCCCCATGGCGATCACCAGGGTGGGGGGGATCTTGAGCGCGTTGGCCTCCTCCATGTCGTAGTACTGGATGAGACCCGCAGCGGACTGGAAACCGCTGCGCTTGTCGCGGTCGGCCATTGGAGTGCCTCACCCTGTGGGGTCTCAAAACCCTTTCGTAGGACGGGAGGGGCCCTCCACGGGCGCTTCGATGAGCCTTCGCCGGAGCCGTCTCCAGCCCACGTCGAAGGACCGGAGCCGCGCGGTCTCTCGCCGGAGCTCCCGCCGGAGGCGCGCCCGGTCCTTGAGCACCTCGCGCCAAGAACTCCCGCCCGGGGAGATCCGGCGTTCCGGCTCTTCCTGCACGGTCGGGGGAGTCCAGCCTTCCGGGGCCAGCTCCGGGAAGACGGTGAGCAGACGCCCCCGTTCGTACGACGGGTCCCCCGCCAGGAAGCGCGCCACGCGTCCATGCGCCTCCCGGAAGGGAACGCCCTTCAGCACGAGGGCGTCCACCAGCTCCACGCTGAAGGTCGGTTCGCGCCCGGCCTCGACGGGAGGCAGGAAGCGGGCGGTACGCACCATCGGCTCGAGCACCGCGAGCGAAGCGCGGGTCCGACGCACCCCCTCGAAGAGGAGGGGCTTGAGCCTCTGAAGGTCGCGGTTGTAGGAGAGCGGGAGGGCCTTGAGTACTGTAAGGTAGGCCACGAGCGACCCCAGCAACGCCCCCGACTCCGCGCGCAGGAGCTCCGCGAGGTCGGGATTGCGCTTGTGCGGCATGAGGCTCGAGGTGGTGACGAACCCGTCGTCGAGCTCGACCGCGCGCGAGCCCTTCATCGAGCCCAGGACGAGCTCCTCCGCGAGGCTCGAGATGTGCAGGCCGATCAGGGAGACGGCGAAGAGCGCCTCCGCCCCGGGGTCCCGGTCCGCCACCGCCTCGAGGGAGTTGGGGTGGTACCGACGGAACCCGAGGAGCTCGGCCGTGAAGCTCCGGTCGAGCGGCAGCGAGCTCCCGGCGAGCGCGCCGGAGCCCAAGGGGCAGAGCTCTTGGGACCGGACGCGGAGCGCGGCCAGCCGGGAGGCATCCTGGAGGAAGCGGCTGGCGTGCACCTGGAGGAGCTGCGAGCGGTGCACCCGCTGCGCCTCCTGCAGATGGGTGAGGCCGGGCACGCTCTGCCGGCCCTCCGGCCCCTCGGCGCGGTCCAACAGGGCACCGGCGACCCGGAGCGCGTCCCCTTCGAGGTCGGCCAATCGGGAACGGAGGTAGAGCGCGAGGTCGGTGGCCACCTGATCGTTCCGGCTGCGCCCGGTGTGCAGACGCTCCCCGGTCGGCCCGAGCTCGGCGGTGAGCGCGGCCTCGACGTTCATGTGCACGTCCTCGAGCCTCGGGTCGAGGGAGAAGCGCCCCTTCTCCGCCCTCTCGAGGAGACTCCGGAGCCCCCCCACGAGCCGCGTCCCTTCCTCCATCGGCAGGAGCCCGGCCCGGACGAGCCCCCGGGCATGCGCCAGGCTCCCGAGGAGGTCGAAGGTCAGCAGCTCGGCGTCCTCGGCGATGGAAGAGCCGAAGGCGACGGACTCAGGGTGGGGTGGCCGGCGAAACCGCTCCCGGAGCAGGGGTCTCCTCGGCCCGGTTCTCGGGCGACCGGGCAACTCTGCGTTTCTCATACGCCAATCGGGGGGCTAGACCGAAGAGGTGGATGAAGCCCTCGGCCGCGTCCTGCCGGAAGGTCGACCCGCGTCCGTAGGTGGAGAGCTCGTGGGAGAGGAGCGAGTACGGCGAGGATCGGCCGGTGACCCGAACGCTTCCCTGGTAGAAGCGCAGACGCACCTCCCCGGTGACGGTGGTTTGGGTAGAGGCGGTGAAGGCGCTGAGCGCCTCGCGCAGCGGAGTGTACCAGAGGCCCTCGTACACCGCGTCGGCGAACCGGCGGTCCACCAGGGACTTGAAGGAGAGGAGGTCCCGGGGAAGGACCAGCGACTCCAGGGCCTGGTGCGCCGTGATGAGCGCGACGGCGGCCGGGCATTCGTAGGTCTCCCGGGACTTGATCCCCACGACGCGGTCCTCCACGTGGTCGATCCGTCCCACCCCGTGTTTCCCGGCACGCGCGTTCATCTCCGAGATGAGCGCGACGGGCGGGAGCGCCCGGCCATTGATCGCTTGCGGTGTCCCCTCATAGAAGGAGACGGTGAGCTCTTCGGGCTCCGAGGGCCAATCGGCGGGATGGCCGGTCCACTGGAAGACCTCCTCCGGGGGAGAGGCGGCCGGGTCCTCCAGCACGCCCCCCTCCACCGAGCGGCCCCAGAGGTTCTCGTCCACCGAGTAGGGGGACTCGGGCTTCACGTGGATCCGGAGCCCGTGCTCGCGGGCGTAGAGCATCTCGTCGGAGCGGTTCATGTTCCACTCCCGGACCGGTGCGATGACCCTTAGGTGCGGCGCCAGGGTCTGCACCGCGACGTCGAAGCGGACCTGATCGTTGCCCTTGCCGGTGCAACCGTGGGCCACCGCCTCGGCCTTCGTGCTGAGGGCCGCACGGACCAGGTGGCGGGCGATGAGGGGACGGGCCAGCGCGGTCGAGAGAGGGTAGACCCCCTGGTACAAGCAGTTCGCCTGCAGGGCGGGGAAGATGAACTCCTCGGCGAGTGCCTCCCGGGCGTCCACGAAGAGCGCCTCCTCGGCCCCGTTGTGCCGGGCACGCTCGAGCGCGTCCCCGAGCTCGCCTTCCTGTCCGACGTTGACGGTGAGGGTGGTCACCCGGGCCCCGTAGTGCTCCCGGATCCACGGGATTGCGACCGAGGTGTCCAGTCCGCCGGAGTACGCCAACACCACATGCTCGATCTTCCCTTCCATCGTCGCTATCCTCCTCCGTTTCCATC
>JAKATE010000101.1 GCA_021828085.1 Thermoplasmata archaeon
AGTCGCTGGTCCGGATGATCACCGGTCGGGGGTTGAACGCCTCGCAGACCTTCTCGATCCCTGCCGCCAGGCGCTCCACGAGCTCCTTCCCCTTCCCCTCCTTGAGGAGCGCCAGGGGGTGGGTGCGGACGTAGCTCGTGAAGAGGAACTCGATGCGGAAGAGCCCCACTCCCTGGACCGGCAGGCGCGCGTACTCGGCGGCCTTGTCCGGGATGGAGACATTGACGTAGATTCGGGTGGCCGTGGGAGGGACCGAGAACGACCCTTCCCCCCCCACGCTCGACGTGGCGGCGAGGGGCTTGCTCTCCGGCCGGCTCACCCGACCCTCGTAGACGATCCCGGCCTTGCCGTCCACGGTGACCTCCGATCCGCTCATGAGCGTGTGGGTCCCCTTCTGGGTCCCGACGACGCACGGGACCCCGAGCTCCCGGGAGACGATGGCCGCGTGGCAGGTCATTCCCCCCTCATCGGTCACGATCCCGCCCGCCCGGGACATGGCGGGAACCATGTCCGGCATGGTCATCGTCGTCACCAGGATCTCCCCTTCCAGGAGCTTGTCCATATCCTCCACCCCCGCGAGCACGCGGACCTTGCCTACAGCAAGCCCGGGGCTCGCCCCCAATCCCCGCAGGAGGATCGGAGCGGGCGCCGAAAGGCCCGCGGGGGCGGACGGCCCCGGGGCGGGGCTGGACCTTTGTCCGACGGTCGACGAGGGCTGCCCTGTGGTGATCGGTCTCGCTTGCACGATGTACACTTCTCCAGATTCTAGGCACCATTCGATGTCCATGGGACGCCGGTAGTGCGATTCCACGCGCCGACCGAGCGAGACCAGGCGGAGGATCTCGGGGTCGGACAGCTTCGGTCGCTCCTGCTCCTCCGCGGGGACCGGTACCCGCTGGTTCCCCCCGCCCTCCTGCCGGAGGAGCTTGACCTGCTGGCGGGAGATCTTGCGCTGGACCAGCCCGGTGCCCGTGGGGTCCACCACGTAGTGATCGGGGGTGACCTCCCCGCCGACGATGAGCTCTCCCAATCCCCAGCCGGCCTCGACGATGCTGTGGGGCTCGCCGGTGTTAGGGTCCGCCGTGAACATCACCCCGGAGACGTCCGAGTTCACCATCTTCTGGATCAGGACAGCGAGCTTCACCTCCCCATGGGAGATGCCCTTGCGCGCCCGGTACACGAGGACGCGGGGCGTGAAGAGCGAGGACCAGCAGCGTCGGACGCTTTCGATGATCCGGTCCTCCCCCGAAACGTTGAGGTAGGTCTCCTGGAGCCCCGCGAAGCTGGCGTCCGCCAGGTCCTCGGCGGTGGCAGAGGAGCGGACGGCACTGTAGACAACGTGGTGCTCGAGGGAGAAGGCACGGTACGTGCTCCGGATCGCCTCTTCCAGGTCCCGAGGGAACGGGACCTCAAGGAACCGGGCACGGATCTTGCGGCTGACCTCCTCGCTGAGCTCGCTTCCGCCCCGCTCCAGCCGGGAGAGCTCCCGCGCGATCTCCTGCTCCAGGCCGGTGGCCGAGACGAAGTACTGGTAGGCAGTAGTGGTGACGACGAAGGCGGGGGGGATAGGGAGTCCGCTCCGGATCAACTCGCTCAGCTTGGAGGCCTTGCCCCCCACCAGCGGGAGGTCGGAGTCCGAGAACTGCTCGAGGGGAGCGAGCCACCCCTGTGAGGAGGTCGACGCCGACATCAATCGCCTACCTGGTCCGCTCCAGGGTGATGCCCAACAGGTCCTCCCGGGGGGAGTAGCCATGGACCTTCCGGCGGTCGCGCAGGAGCCAGGAGCCCTGCTCGGGACCGGGGGCGGAAAGGGCCTCTTCGAAGCGGGAGCGCAAGCCCCGTGGGACGATCTCGTACGCGTGAAGTTGCCCGCCCACCTTCACGACCCGTCCGACCTGGACGGCGTACTTATATGCTTCGTGAGGGAGGTTCGCGATGACGCGATCGTACGCCGCCGGGGCCTGCGCAGCGAGGTATTCCCCCGCATCGGCGCACACGGCCTGGAAGCGCTCGGAGACCCGTGCCCGGGAGGCATTCTCCCGCGCGAGCTCGATGGCCCCGGGATTGCTGTCCACCGCCACCGAGGCGGCGTGGCGGAGCCGAGAGAGTAAGGTGAGGCTGAAGGGAGCGAGCCCGCTGAAAAGGTCGAGGACCCGCTCTCCGTCACGGGAGAGACCAGCCACGCGGGCATGCTCCGAGGCCAGGCGAGGGGAGAAGTAGGCCCGCTCCAGGTCCACTTCGAGGCGGAGCCCGTTTTCGACATGGGTGGTCTTGAGGCTCCCCTGCCCGGCCACGATCTCGAGCCGTCGTTTGCGCTCCGGCCCCGCGACGCCATGGTCCCAGGCGACCAGCCGCGCCCCGGGCACGAAACGAAGCAGCGCATCCCCCAGTCTGGATGCCTGACCGGCGAGGGGGGGAGGGATCCGGAGCACGACGATGTCCCCCACCACGTCGTAGGAGCGGGGGAGCCATTGGCGGTACTCCTCTGGCACCTGCGCCAGGTCGTGGAAGGACCGAGGGGCGCGCGAAGGAAAGGGTACGAAGGTCGAGCTTTCCCAGCGACAGGGGAAAGGCGGGAGCTCCGGCCCGGGGTCCCCCTGCACCGGCAGGTGCAGCTCGCGCTGCACCACCCCGGGCCGGAGCGTAAGGTCGAGCACGCCGCGGGCGAGCAGCCAGCGGCGGGCCTGTTCTCCCCACCGGGGGGAGACAACGAGGGCCCGCTGGTTCCGCCGCTCAGGGGACATGAGAACTGGGAGTCCCTTCGAGCAGCGAGCGAAGGATGGCCTTCCCCGTGAGGGTGCCCAGACTTCCCCCCCTCGCATCGACCTCCGTGAAGCGCTGTGCGCGGCGGGCCGGGCCGCCCCGGACGTCGCCGCCTCCCACCAGAACGGGCACCGGGTCGTCAGAGTGGCCTTTGAGCGTGCAGGGAGTCGCGTGGTCGGCCGTCACGAGGATGCGGGTCGTGGTCAGGTCGACCCCCCGGAGGAGGGGGCCAAAGAAGGAGTGATCGATCGCTTCGATGACCTCGCGCTTGAGCCCAGCTTTTCCGTCGTGTCCAGGCTCGTCGGGGCCCTTGAGGTGGATGTAAAGGAGCTCGCCGGGGCGGAGCGCCCCGGCGCACTGCCGAGCTCTCTCCCGCAGACCCTCGTCCCTGGTGGCCGGGTCCAGGGGTCCCACGTAGAGGTCGTCCATCCCGAGGAGACGGGCGATCCCCCGCTCCACGGGCATCTCCGTGAGGGCCCGACCCGGGAGGCCCCAGCGCTTCGAGAAGCTGAGGTCCCGGTCGGTGGGGACACCGGCGTCTCGCAAGAGAAGGCCGTTGGCTTCCAGGAGGCCGCGTTCCCGGCGTGCGAGGTTGACCGGATGCTCCCTCAGTCGGGGCCCAACGGTGTCGAGGAAGAGGTTGGCGCATTCCGCGGTCCACCGAGCGTCGGCGCTCATCCCGAGGGGCCGGACCGCTAGGGGTCGCGGGTCCTTCACCGAGACCGCCTTTCCCATGCCCCCCAGCTTCTGGTAGAATGGATCGGAATTGGAGACCAGGGAGGAGAAGGGTCGGGCCGAGGGGGGTGAGAGGATGACGACCGCCCGGTGGCCTACCGTGGCGAGGACCCTGACCTGGACCCCCCGGTCGGCGAGGGACTCGGGATCGCTGAGCGCAGTGGCGAGCTTGCGGGCCTCGTCCGTACCCAGGCTCCGACCGACCCGTTGGTCGAGGATCCCCCCGTCGCGGGAGAAGGTGGCGAAGTTCGCCCGGAACGCCACCTCCCCCTCCCTCAAATGGATCCCCAGTCCCTCGGTCTCCAGAACGCCGCGGCCCGGGGAGTCGGCCTCCGGATCGTAGCCCAGCAAGCCGAGAACGCCGGCATCGGACTCGGGGGCGACGCCTTGCCCCACGGGGTAGGCGAGTCCAAGCTCCCCGCGCTCGGCGAGACCGTCCAGATGGGGGGTCCGGGCCGCCTCGAGGGGGGTCTTCTCCCCCAGCTCCGGGCAGGGACGGTCGCCGACGCCGTCGAGCACGATGAGGGCGAACCTCAGAGAGCTCCCGGGGGCATGCGCCTTCACTTCCTCGCCTCGAGCCTTCGTGCGGCATTTGGCCCGAGACCTAATAAGTGGTACCCGAGTTCGCCCATTGCTTTGTCGGTCTCCTCACGGATAAAGGCGTTCGCAGGCACCGTCCCGGGCTACGCGATACTCCTCGCGCTCATCTCCCTCACCGTCGCCGCCTCGGTAATCTACCTGGGCACGATCTTCGGGGCGATCTCCCTGCTCATCTTCGCCTTCGGGGTCCCGATCTATCTGGGGTGGGGGAAGACCCTCCGCCACTTCCTCCTCATCGCCCTCGTGGTCTGCCTGGTCACGCCCCCCATCGCTACGGCCTTCCTGAGCAACGAGTTGGTGACGCCGAGCCCGGCCTACGTCTCCCCAGACGGAGTGCTCCAGCAAGCCGTGGTGTCACCCTTCCAGAGCACCTCCGCCACGTTCAACTTCTCCGTCGAGGTCCAGCCGTCGAAGCTGCCCAAGGACTACCGCCTGACGCAGATCTTCCTCTGGGTCACGAACTGTCCCACGGACACGAACTCGAGCCGGGGCAGCTGCGGGAGCGCGCACGAGACCTTCCTGAACCTCACGACCCCGGTCAGCCCGACGCAGCGGAACGTGACCGGGACGTTCCCGGTCTCGTTCCAGCAGTCTCTGCCGGGGGGCCAGATCTTCTACTTCGAGTTCTTCACCTGGGGGGTCAACACCACCTCCGCCGCCGCCCTGTCGTCGAGCTGCACCGGGCCCCCGGGGCAGGGTATCTGCGGCTTTGCCGAGGGCCCGGTGACCGGGACCTACGGGACCATCTACGGGCTGGTCATCCTCGAGCTCTACGTCCTGATGGCCGAGCTGGCCATCGTGCTCATCGTGGCGATCCTATTCTACCGGTTCATCAAGATGCGCGAGAAGCGCCGCAACGACATGGCCAAGGAGGCGGCGGGGGGGGAACCGACCAAGTCAGACACAACGGAGAGCTCTTCCGTGGACTCCTCGGCACCGCTCGCCTCCGGGGGTTCTTCGGCGCCCGCATCGAAACCCTCCTCGAAGGCCGCGGGCACCCGGTGCCCGCAGTGCGGGGCCTCGGTGAAGGCCGGCGAAGAGTTCTGCTGGAAATGCGGGCACAAGCTCGACTGAACGCTCGGCGAACCTCGACCGCCCGGAAGGAGTTGAGACCTCTGCCTTTCGCTCTGAGCATGGGCTCACCCGCTCCTTTCGAGTCGTTTCGCTGGGCAGATTCGAGCTTCCCGACCTTCCCCTGAAGGCGAGGGCGTAGAGCCGCGGAACCTTCTCTTCCTCACCCCTTCTGCCGTGGCAGGCTGGAGGTCCTGTCACCCACGGCCACCCACCCCGATTGATTGGGGGCCAGGGGTGCTGCTCAATGAAGTTCGCTTCCCCACTCGCGAGCGGTTCAGCTGTCTTCGGGGGTGGCCCAGCGAGGAGGGAGGGACTCCACTCCGTGAACGTCCGGATCGGGTCCCAGCCCACCCCGGGAACTCGCTGCCGCGCGAGCGAAGGGGAAAGTGAACACGTAATCCCTTAGGGTCCAGTTCCTGAGGCGCCGCGTCTAGGGTACTCGGGGCCCCTTCCGACACACCTCGCCGGAGCTCCCGACGCCCCCACGGTCTGTGCCGCGGGTCGGGGCCTTTCTCTGGCCACGAGGCTGGCCCTCGACCCGGGCGGCGGGCCCGGCGGGGTTGGGTCCTAGCTTACTCCCATCGAGCCAGCCCAAGGACAGCGACGAGGTCGGCCCCGAATTCCTGGGTGCTTCCATGTCCCGGTGACCCGAGACCCGCGGACAAGGGCAGGCTCAGCCCTGGGCCAGAATGCGCCCCGTTCTGTCGAGCAGGGGCGGGAGCGCTGTAGTAGTTCCACGCGGCCGATGGGTACCCCGCGGCAAGGTAACCGCTTCCCGCGACCGATGCCGACCCCGGCGGGATAACGGTGGCCCCGGTGATGTTCACCCCGGAGAGGAAGGCTCCCGAAGGGAGGGCCGCTCCCGTCGCGGAGCTGAGCATGGGGTAGTTGAAGCTCGCGTAGAGGGAGTTGAACCCGCAGTTGGTCCCGACCAGGAACCTCAGGCGGATGACCTCTCCCGCGTAGGCGTCGAGGCTGATGGAGACCTTGTTCCATCCTTCGGAGCTCACCGCGACCTCCCCGCCGTAGAGCCCCCCGCTGGAGCCGGCAATGTGTCCCACGAAGTGGGAATCGTAGCCGTTGGAGAAGCTCGACCAGTTGTTCGCCGACCAGATCTGCACCCAGGGGGTGACCGAGGTGCTCACCGCGGGGGCCACCTCCAGGATGAAGTCCTGCTGGGGGGACATCCCGTAGTCCCACGGCGGACCCTGGAAGCCCCCGGAGTCGTAGTAGACCCAGAAGACGTTGCTCCAGAGGTAGTTGAAATTGATCGTGGCATTCAGGGCGTTCGAGAGGTCAATGGGCCGCGAGTAGAGGGAATCCCACATGTTGGGGTTCAGGGTGTAGATCCCTCCGGAATTGGCCCCGGCGACCCAGGCGCCGCCTGTCGGAGCGTTGGAGGCCCCCAAGGCGGTCAGGGTGGCGGAGAGGTTCGCGGTGGAAGCCTGTTGCCAGACGTCCGGGGAGACGTTTGCCCCAGGATCGCCGGTTTTGCACGCCGCGGAGGTCTGAGACACGGCAGAGGTCGGACCGCCGGAGACCTGGACCGAGAAGTCGTCGATGTTCCACCCGTTGCCCGGCTGCACGCTCGCCGTGCCGCCGCACGCAAGGGTGCCGGCGACGTACCCAAAAGCGACGCTCACCGTCTGGCCGGCGAAGGCGCTGAGGTTGAGGCTCTCCTGCTCCCATCCCCCGCTCCCGCCCAGGCTCGAGCCGCTGAAGGAACCAAGGTAGTTGCAGGCACCCGCGTAGTCATCCAAAAGGCCCGGCGCCTGCGGGCTGCTGTAGCCGGGAGAGGGGGGGTTCTGCGTCTGGCAGGTGTTGAACACCGTG
>JAKATE010000102.1 GCA_021828085.1 Thermoplasmata archaeon
TGCTCGTCGCCTCGTGGGTCCTTTTCTTCGTGCTGCTCATCCTGTTCATCTATCTCCTCGGAGTGCGCAGGCACTTCGTGTAGGGCTCGGACCGTCCTAGGTCCCCGCTCACCGTGGCTCAGCCGGGGCCGAGACGGGAGAGCAGGATCAGCACGCCTGAGATCGTGTTGACCCGCCTCGCGTTGTCCAGGGCGACGTCCATCCGACGGCGGCCCCGGAGCGGCGAGGCGGCCAGCAGCTTCTGACGGAACTCCTCGTCCGTCAGGTGGTGCTCGAGGATGTGGGGGAGCGCGCGCTCGGGGATGGAAAGCTCAGCACGGACCCCCTGGGCGACGGGGCGGAGGACCAGCAGGGACCGTCGGTCGATGACCCACCGGAGCTCCCACGCGTTCCCTTCGCGGCTCCGGTGGACCTCCACACGGGCGCCCAGCCCGCGGGCCTCCCTCCCGAGCCGTTGGGCCCACTCCCGAGGCCAGGCGGGTAGGCCGGAGAGCACCTCCCCCGGGCCGGGGTGGGCGTCCACCGACCCCTGGCTACCCTCCCCTGGGACCGGGGGGTCCGGGGGAACCGCGGCGGCGGCCCCGTCCTCGGATCTGGGGTGCCCCTTCCTGGGGGACATGAGGGCGGGAGTGGCGACAAGTCTTGAAAGGTCCGCCGGGCCCGGAGCGGCCCGTCAACGCCTCCGCCCGACCGTCCCGCGCTTGCGTCGGATGCAACGCCCTGGGCCAAGGGGCCAAGAGGACGAAGGTCCTCCCGTTCCGAGAGGGCGATACCTCTGACGAGCCCCCGGCCTTTTGCGGAGCAGCTGGAACGCACTCCGCTCCTGTTCGAAGCGGTCCCGCCCGCGCGTCGGGCCACGCCGCACACCGTGGAGGGCCTTCTCGCGAAGCTGGAGCCCCCGCTCCGAAGGCTGCACCGCCTCTCGGCGATCAACGTCCCGGAAGTGCTCGACGAGAACCACATGGGCCAGCCGTTCTACCGGACCACGGACCCCCGCCACTTCGCGACCCTGCTCCGGGATCGGATCCCGCGCGACGTGATCGTGAACAAGGTGGTGGTGCACTCGGCCTCTCGGGGGGCCTTCGTCCGCTGGGCGCGCGACACGATCGTGAAGCAGTCGATCCGGAACATGGTCCTGGTCGGCGGGGCGAGCTCGATCCGGAAGTACCCCGGCCCGGGGGTCGTGGAGGCGGCCGGGATGATCTCCCACCTCTACCGGTCCCTGGCGGTGCACGAGGGGACCGTCGGCTCGATCGCGATCCCCTCCCGGCCCCACGAGGCCGAGCGCCTGTTCACCAAGACCCTCTCGGGGATCCGCTTCGCCACGACCCAGATCCTCTTCGACACGGACAGTCTGAAAGGGCTGCTCACCGAGTACGACGTGCTCTGCCGGGAGTTCGAGGTCTCCCCGCTCACCGTCATCATCAGCCTGGCCCCGGTCTCCGACATCCACGACCTGGAGTTCGTCCGATGGCTCGGCGCCGAGGTCCCGGACGTCGTGGAGGAGAGCCTCTTCTCCCGGGACCCGGAGGCGGCGAAGGACAACTCCATCGACATCGCGCTCCGCGTCTGGAAGGAGACGGTCTCCTTCGTCCGCAAGAACGGGATCAAGGTCCCGATGGGGCTCAACATCGAGCAGGTCTCCCACCACAACCTGGACGCGGCCGTCGAGATGGCGGAACGCCTCTCCGTAGCGTTGGGGTAGCCGCGCGAAGGGCCCCCCCTCACCGGGACGGTGCGCCATACGCGAATAGTTCGCTGAACTAACCGATTTATAGCGACGCCAGCTCGAACGTTCCGTCAACATGGTGGCGGAAGCTATCCACGCCGAACAGGTCCGCAAGACCTACCGCACGCGCGGGCAGAAGCCCGTGGAAGCGCTCTCCGGCGTCTCCCTCACGGTGGAACGGGGCCAGCGCGTCTCCTTGCTGGGCCGCAACGGGGCCGGGAAGACCACGTTCCTCCGCATCGCCTCGACGCTCCTCATGCCCACCTCGGGGGAGATCCGGGTCTTCGACCGGGACGTGGTGTCCGACCCGGAGGGGGTCCGCCCGCTCATCGCCGTCGTGCCGCAGGAAGGCAAGCCGTTCTTCCACCTCACCCCCCGCGAGCAGATCTACACCTACCTTCGGTCGCGGGGGTTCTTGCGCGAGACCGCGAAGACCCGCACGGAGGAAGCCCTCGGCCTGATGGGTCTGGAGGAGGTCGCGGACCGACTCAACGTCACCCTTTCCGGAGGGCAGAAGCAGCGCGCCATGGTCGCGACCGTCATCGCGACGCAAGCCCCCCTCCTCTTCCTGGACGAGCCGACCATCGGGCTCGACCCGTTCGCCCGCCGGGGGGTCTGGGAGTCGCTGCGCCGGCTCACCCGCCTGGGATCGACGATCCTGCTGACGACCCACTACCTCGACGAGGCCGACGTCCTCTCGCACCACCTGTACGTCATCGACCGGGGGCAGGTCGTCGGCAAGGGGACCTCCGAGGAGCTCAAGCGCTCGACGGGCGGCACGCTCCGCGTGAGCTTCCCGGGGCCCTTCTCGGACCGACCCGGGCTGAAGGCCGAGCTCGAGGGCTTCGGACGGTTGATGGACGACGGGGTCGCCCTCCACGTGATCACCGGCCCCGAGAAGGTGGAGGAGCTGCTGCAGATCGCGCTACGACGGAAGGTCCCCGCCACGGTCGGTCCCGTGACCCTGGAGGAGGCGTTCCTCCGGCTCGTGGGGCGCTCCATCGACGAGGAAGAGAATGGCCACGGCTGACCTCGGTCTCCCCGGCCTCGCCGCCCGACGGGCGGAGGGTGAACGCAGGTCCCGGAGATCCCGCTGGCAGGGGCTCCCGGCGTTCACCGCGACGGAGCTCCGGGTGCAGCTCCACGAGACACTGGCGCTCGCGACCTCGATGGTCGTGCAGGTGGTGTTCCTCGTCTTCGTCTGGGTCCTCGCTCGGAGCCTTCTCCCCTGGGCGCTCGTCGGGGCGGTGCTCTTCTCCGTCTTCCAGATCGGAGAGCGGGTCACGAACGAGGCGGCCTACATCCGGATCGACCACCGCTTGACGGAGCTCTACCACGCCTCCCCGCTCACCCCGGAGGCGTACTTCGTCGGGATCGCGGCCGGGATCATGCTGGCCTACCTGCCACCGGTGGGGTTCCTCCTCGTCGTGGCCGAGGTCGTCCACCCAATGGGCTGGTTCGCGGCAGGGATCTTCCTCCTCTGCCTGGTCGGCCTCTGGCTGTTCGCCTCCTCCCTGGGATACGTCTTCTCCACCCTCTTCGAGGACTCGCGGGCGATCTGGCCGTACTCGAGCCTCTTCTACAACGCCTTCGGCGTGCTTCCGCCCGTCTTCTACCCGCTCCAGACGTGGAGGACGATCGGCGTCCCTCCCGCCGTGGAGCCGATCGCGCTCCTCCTTCCGCCCAGCGCGGCGGCCGCCCTGGTCACCTGGGCCGAAGGGCTCACCCAGCTCTCGAACGCTGAGCTCCTGACCGCGTCGCTCTCCATCACCGTCTCCGCCCTCGCGCTCTTCGCCTTCGCCGTCCACTGGGCCCGCGTCGCGGCCCGGGAGGGGTGAGAAGGGATGGCGACCGCCTCCGTGCAACCTGTCGGGGAGGGGCTTCCACGGTCGGGCCGGGTGCTCCCGGCCTGGGGCATCATCGGGTGGCGTTGGATCTCGCGCAACCCTGCGGTGGCCGTCGCCCCGGTGCTGGTCCCGTTCATCTTCCTCTACTTCCTCCGCCTCATCTCCCCCGCCTCGCTCTTCCCCGGCGAGATCGTGGGGGCGATGCTCTTCACGACGCAGAACTGCGGCAACTGGGTCCTGGGCGACTCGGCCTGGTACCGGCTCGAGAACGCCCTGCAGGACCTGTTCGTCGCCTCCCCCATGGGGAAGTTCCGCTACCTCATGGGCATCGCGATCTCGAACTTCATCGCGGCCGCACCCGCGCTCGTGGTCCTGGGGGTCCTGCTGGCCGTCCAGCCCGGGATCTCCATCCCGGTGTACGGGTGGTTCGTCCTCGCAGGGTCCATCGTCGTGCTGTGGGTCCTCTTCTCGGCCATCGGGATCGCCATCTCGAGCCGGATCCGGACCCGGCGAGAGGTCTGGCCGGTGGGCAATCTGGCCTTCACGGCCCTCGGAATGATCTCGCCGCTCTACTACCCCCTGAGCATCCTGCCGCCGATCTGGCAGGACGCGGCCCGGCTGCTGCCCGGGACGTACGCGGCGCAGCTCACCAAAGGGACCTTGGGACTTCTCCCGGAGACCCCGACGATGGGAGACTACCTCCTGGACGCGGGGCTGCTCGTGGGGATGGCCATCGCCGGGATCCTGCTCTCGTTCTACCTGTACCGCTGGCGAGAGGGCGACTGAACTGGGGCACGTTGCCCCACGAGCCCCCCGGGAGCGGTCGGGGAGGCTTTTATCCGAGTAACCCGTATCACATCCTACGGAGGGCGGAGTTTCGCCCACCGGCCAGTTCCATGGAAGGGTGGCGGTTCCGTCGTCACAGGAAGCGGGGAGTCACTCCCGTCATCGCGTCGGTGATGCTGGTCGCCCTCACGATGGTCCTCCTGGCGGCCCTCTACTACATGATCAAGGTCCCGATGCCGCCTCCGACCCCGTACGTGGGGTTCACCACGGAGTGGAACAACACCCAGGTCGAGCTCATCGGCCAGGGGGACAACCAGCCGGGAATCCATGCTAATGGCCAATGCCCGGTGATCGACACTGCCACCGGCTACCGCGCCTGTTTCGTCAACGGGATGGTGACCATCGTCTCCCAGGTGCAAAGTCCCGCCCCGCTGATCTCGCTCATCGATGTGGAGCTCTCCTGCAACGGGACGGTCAAGCTCATCGCGCCCCTATCCTCGATCAACATGACCAACACGTTCCAGGGCGCAGGGGGAGGGACGCCTCCCACTCCCACGGTTCCCGTGTGTGGGGGCCATCTCACACCGAACTACAAGACCGGGAGTCTCAACTGTTTCGGGACCGTCGGCGCCGGGGTCCCGATGTTCGACCTCGTCTACTTCAATCAGACCAACCCCAGGAGCCCCGTGATCAACGCCGGTGACACGTTCACCACATACCTGGGAGGTTACTGCATCTCGACCTCCATCGATGGGAGCATCGGGGACGACTACTACGGTCCCCCGGCCTGGTGCAACACGCTCCCCGGCGCCTGCACGATCTCCCTCTACTACACGGGGAACCCGTCGGCCTTCATCGGCAGCTGGCCGCTCTCGGCTGAGACCCCCTCGGCGGTGTGAGCCGGCCCTCGGCGGGGGACCGCCGTCAAAGACCGCGCCGAGAGGCCGCGGAGGAGGACCTGGGACGGAACCAGCGTCCCGACCGGGCCCCGGAGCTCGTGTCGCTCACGTAGCTCGCGCGGTTCGCCGAGACATCCCAGCGGACCCCGTAGGCGTCGTCGAAGACCAGATGGTCGGGGAGCCTCGTGACGACCTGGCCGCCGAGCCCCCAGACGAGCGATTCCAGGCGGCTGATCTCCCCTTCGTCCCCGTCGAGCCCCACGTGCGCGAGGCGCTCGCCGGGCACGACCCGTTCCCTGCCCTCAAGCTGGAGGACGAGGCCTTCGCGCGAGAGCACCGACAGCCCGATCCGCGCCCCTGCCGCCTCCGCTTCCGCCCATCCCATCTCCGGAGGGAGCGTGAGCCACCCCTCGGGGGTCTCCACCTCCCGGTACGCCACGGTCAGGTCGAACAAGTGAAGGTAGAGCGCCTCGGCCTTCCGGAGATAGGGAACGCGCAGAGCTACGTGGTCGACCCGTCGGAGCACGGGCGCGACGTGAACGGGCTATGCGGATAAGTGCTCGGTCAGGTCGGCTCGCGGCGGCGAGCCCCGCGTGGGGCGGCGGGGGGCGGCATGGGATCCGTCGTTACGAGGGGCCCGAGGGCGCCCAGGGCCCCGGGGGCCCGGCGGCGCTCGGGTCCGGTCCGGTGTCTGGACTAGGGGAGCGCGGGCGGCGTCGGCGTCGAAGGACCAGGGCCGCCGCGACCGCCACTACGACCACGAGCACGGCGAGCGCGAGGAGCGGCAAACCCCAGGCCCCCAGCCCGAGAGGGCTCGTGGACCCTGTTGGCGGGGACTGGGAGCTGGAAGCGGAGTACACGTCGATCTCCACGATCGCGTGGCCGGAGTGTCCCTGCGAGTCGGTGACCATGACGGTCGCGTTGTAGTGGCCCGGGGAGGAGGGCGCGCAGGAGAACGACGCGGCGTTCTGGGCGGTGCAGCCGGGCGGGAGCGCGCCCCACGCGTAGGTGGGATAGGTCCCGGAGCCGCCCTGGGCGACGGCATCCAGGGTCGTGGAGGACCCGACGGCGAGGGAAGCGGGGTGGGCCGTCGCCGTGACCCCGACCGAGGTGGGGGTGGACCAGACGTCGAGCTCGACGGTCCCCGAGGCCTGGACGCCGGCCGTGTCGGTCACGGTGGCCGTGACGTTGAAGTGCCCCGCCGCGGCGGGGACGCAGCTGAAGCTCGCCTGGACCGCGCTTGCGCAGCCCGAGGGGAGCCCGGTCCAGGCGTAGCTCGCGTAGGGAGGCGTGCCTCCCGAAGGGGTCGCGGTGAGAGTGGTGGAGGTCCCGAGCGAGAAGGCCCGTGGGACGGCCACGAGCGCGAGGGTCAAAGCGGGCGGGGTCCCCGAGTAGACGTTCACCTGGACCCTCGCAGTGCCCTGCCGACCGCCGCTGTCGGTGACGACGACGGAGACGTTCCAGTGGCCCACCACGGTCGGCGTGCAGGAGAAGGAGGGGGCGGTGGGCGTGGGGCAACCCGTGGGGAGCGAGGACCAGAGGTAGGACGTGTAGGTCCCGGTGCCGCCTCCCGGGGTCGCGGTGAACGCGACCGCGTTCCCCAGCGTCGCCGTCGTCGGAAGCGCCTGAAGGGACACGGTCACCGGCTGCAGGGCGTTCCAGACGGCGATCGACACCTGCGCGGTCGCGCTGCCGCTCGCGGAATCG
>JAKATE010000103.1 GCA_021828085.1 Thermoplasmata archaeon
TCTCGGCCACCGAGATCGCGACGTAGAGGACCGAGGTGGCGAGGGTCCCCAGAAGGTCGCCGGTGAGGCCGAAGCCGAGCCCCTGGTAGCCCGGGATCCCCACCACCCGGAGCGCGTCCACCGCCCAGGTGGCCGGGAAGATGAGCGAGATGGGGCTCGCCCAGAAGGGCAGCAGGATCACCGGGAACATCGCCCCGGTGATGATGTAGAAGGAGAACTCCCCGACGTTCTGGATGAACCCGGAGTAGCGGGTGAAAACGAAGATGGAGGTGAAGAGGAGCCCCACCGAGGCGAGCGACCCCATCATCACCAGGAAGAGGGTAAGGAAGAGCACGCCGTGGGTGAGGGGGAGCGGCTGCCCGTAGGCGAGCAGGACCACCCCGAAGACGATGACCCCGCCGAAGAGGCCGGTGATGACGTTCCAGATCACCCGGCCCGCGACCACCGAGAGGTACGGGCTCGGGGAAGCGAGCGTCGGCTCGAGCGTGCCGAGGAAACGGTCCTGCCCGGTGGCCCAGCCGGACCCGTAGAGCGTCTGGCCCCACATGCTCATGGTGGTGGCCCCGAGCACGGCGTAGAGCACCAGCGTGGGTCCGCTCCCCTGGAACATCTCGAAGGAGGCGAGGGCGAAGATGACCGGGGCGATGGAGCTGGGGATGAGCCACTGCGGGTCGGCCACGAAGGTCTGCAGGGAGAGGCGGAGCGAGGCCTTGACGCCCCGCCAGGGGGAGACCTTGGTCTCGCTCATGCGACGACCTCCTCCTCGACGAGGTCCAGATAGGCGTCCTCGAGGGTCGTCCGCCGCTCCCGGACGAGCAGGTCCGGGTGCGCCTCTAGCCCGCCGGCCAGGTTCGAGCTCGACCACTCCTTCGGGCGGACCCGCAAGGTGATGCGCAGCCGACTCCCGAGCGACTCCTGGAGCAGGCGGGAGACCCCCGGGAGGTTCCGCAGCCGCTGGAGCTCGCTGTCGTCGAACTGGTGGGACTCGAGCTCGACCGTGGACTCGCCGCCCACTAGGCGCTGGAGCCCCTGGGGGGTGTCGCAGGCGATCATCCGGCCCTTGGCGAGGATGCCGATCCGCTGGCAGAGCTCCTCGGCCTCGAACATGTAGTGGGTGGTGAGGAAGATGGTGACCCCCTCGGAGGAGAGGCTCCGCACGAGCTTGCGGAGGTCCCGCGCGCTCCGCGGGTCGAGCCCGATGGTCGGCTCGTCGAGGAAGAGCAACTGAGGGCGGTGGAGCAGCCCCCGCGCCAGGTGCAGCTTCTGCTTCATTCCCCGGGAGTACTCCTCCACCCGGCGGTCAGCGGCCTCCGTGAGATCGACCAGGTCGAGCACCTCCTGGATCCGACGGGAGACCTCGCCCGTCGGGAGCCCGAACAGGTCGGCGAAGTAGCGGAGGTTCTCCCGCCCGCTGACGCGGTTGTAGAGCCCCCGCTCGCCTCCCAGCACCAGCCCGATGTGCGCGCGGATGGCGTGGACGTCGTCGTGGATGTCGTAGCCCAGCACGCGCGCCGTCCCGGAAGTGGGGAGGAGGAGGGTGGAGAGGATCTTGGTGAGCGTGGTCTTCCCCGCCCCGTTGGGGCCGAGCAGTCCGAAGAGCTCCCCCGTCCGGACGCTCAGGTCCACTCCCTGGAGCGCCTGCGTTTCCACCTTCTCCTGGAAGAGGAACCCCTTCCGGGCGCTGAAGGAACGGGTGAGATCCCGGACCTCGACGATCGGTTCAGAGGAGGCGAGCATGGGCGGTAAGGCGGGGTCCACAAGGGGGGCCGCTTAAGCATTGCTCGAGGGGACGGGCGAGGGGTCCGCGCGGGCCCCTCCGCCGCGGCGCTCCTACTCCGCCTCGAGATGCGACTCCCTCGAGAGGAACTGGCGGTGGAAGGCCTCCTCGTCGGCCGGGTTCACATGGTCCGCGCCGAGCTCCCGCCGGTCGATCACCAGCATGCGTTCGTTGAGCCACTCCAACCGGTAGAAGATGAGCGGGTCCCGGACCGAGTCCCTCAGCTGCCCGATGCGGTCCCGGGAGTGCCGAATGGCCCAGTAGTAGCTCGTGATCCACCGTTCGTTCCGGCATGGTCTATCCTCCCACGCCTTCCCGTTGGAAGCCCGGACCGTACTCTCGGGCGGGGTTCGGCTCACGGCCGTAGAACCTATCCAGGAGGTTCCGTGCGGCGTTCACGTCCGCATGGTCGGTGTGGCCGCAGGCCCGACACCGGAAATCCTCCCCCTTTCGGTTCCCCCTCTCGGTGTGGCCGCAAGGGTTGCACCGCTGGCTGCTGTAGGCCGGAGGCACTTGCTCGAAGCGAACACGGTTCGTCTCGCAGGCCTGTCGAAGCCGGTCCAGCCAGTCGCGGTACGCCCACGCACCGAGACTACGGCGCAGATTTTTCGACACGCGCCGCTGTGTCGTCCTCCCATGGGAGAGGAGCATCAGGTCCTCGGCTACGAGGAGCCGGGGGTTGAGGCCGACCACTTCTTTGGCGACCTCCGCGATGCGCTGGTGGAGAGCACGACGTGCCCGCTTCTGCCCCAGGGAGGCCTGCTTACACCGGCGCACCCGGGTCACCAGCGTTCTCATGTCCGTCCCGAGGAGCGTTCCGTCGGAGAGCGCTGCCAGGGTGTTCATCCCGGTGTCCACCCCGAACTCCGGCCCCGTTCTCCGGGGCGGCTCCACCTCCAGGGCGAACGCCAGTTGGACCGAGTCCTCCGTGAGGATGTAGGACTCCAGTCGGCGGGCCCTTGGGTCGTTGCCGAGCTTGTGGTATTGCCGATGGAACTTCACCGGGAGGTCCATCCGTAGGCCCCGCCCGATGGAGGACAGGTGCAGCCAGGCATCGAAGGCCGAGGCCTCCCGCTTCGGTCTCAGGCCGGCGATGGTCGAGGAGACGTGCATCCGCTTCCCGTGGTGGACCGGCTTCCGGGCCCACTCCCCGTCCCGCTCCCGCGCTGCCTTCACCATGTCGATGGCCTCCCGGGCGGCGACCTTGCGCAGGCGGGCCGAGAGCCACGTGCCCGGCACAACGATGTTCTTCGCCAGCAGTTCCCCCTTGGTCCACTTCCGTGTCCAGAACTTGCCGACGAACCAGTTCACGACCCGGCCATACTCGTGCAGGACCTCCCGGAGGACGAGCCTCTTGCTCCGGGTCGCCAGGGTCAGGGAACAGCGGGCCGACCTCACGACCTTCATGCCTTCGCCGCCTCCAGCGCTCGCTTGGCTCGGTTCCGCGCCGACCGCCTCCCGTACAGGCGGGCGCAGAAGGAGGTCAGCACCTCGGTCATGTCACGGACCAGGTCGTCCTCACTCTCTCCCTGCTCCATCACGATGAGGTGCCGGCCCGAAGTCTCCAATGCCGCCTGGATGTACTCCACCCCGAAGGTGGCAAGACGGTCTCGATGTTCCACCACGACCGCCCCGATGGTCGGGTCACGCAGGACGGCAAGAAGTTTCGAGCGGTGGCCGTTCAGTCCCGAGCCGATCTCCTCGACGGTCCTGCCGACCTGGTGTCCTTCCCGCGTGGCGAAGGAGACGAGGCGTGCCAACTGTCGTTCGAGGTCCTTCTTCTGGTCGTGGGAAGAGACGCGGGCGTACAGGGCCACGTCCTTGGGTGCCTCCTCGAGGGCGGGCAACACGAGGATGGTCCCGGTGGGAAGACGAAGGGCCTTGACGGGGAGGATGCCCGCGTTGAACCACTTCCACGCGGTCTTGTACGTCACCCCGTTACGGCGGGCCCACTCGGAGAGTTTCACGCCCCACGCTACACCATAGGGAGATATAAGACCATGCCGCCTTCAACAGTTCAGGACCCCCCGAAGGCCTCCCAGACCATGTCCTCGTCGAGGATCTTCCGCCGTGTCTGGGCGCCGATGAGCTCGAAGAAGGTCATCACCTCGACGCTCGAGAGGTCCTCGACCCCATCGGCGAGCCACTCCTCGCTGAGCCGGCGGCGAGCCCGGCGCATCCGCGGAGCGTCGAACCTCTCGCGCATCTGGACGACCGCGTTCGCCGAGTTGAGCCTCTGGGCCTGGCGGGTCTGCCAGTAGAGGAGGAGGACGATCCCGGTGGCGAGTCCCCAGGTCGCGATCGCGGTCCAGAGGGTGAGGCTGTAGAGGTCGACCATACCTGACCCGCCGTACTTCCTGGCCCCGGCTTGAGATCGGATGCAGCATCCCCTTCCTTATGAAGGGAACCGGCGGGGGAGCGTCCCCCGGACCCACGAACCCTGGCGGAGACACCGGCCGAAGTTCCTCTAGGCTCACCCCACAGTCCCCACCGACGGGCTTGTTCGTGGGTGCTCCGAGAGGGTCATTCCACCCCAGCTCCGCCAGAT
Source organism: Thermoplasmata archaeon (assembly GCA_021828085.1). GTDB lineage: Archaea > Thermoplasmatota > Thermoplasmata > Lutacidiplasmatales > UBA184 > JAKATE01. Next base: position 4,326 of record JAKATE010000103.1, read on the forward strand.
TCCGAAGGCCCTTCACGGCGCCCCGATCCGTGATGGAGAGCTCTCGGAGAGGGAGCCCCGGACCCCCGGGGCGTCGGCTCCCCCTTCTCGCCGGCCGGCCCGGCACAGAAGCCGCCGGGTGCAGTACCTCAGCCTCGGGGAGTGCGGTTGAGCGCGCAGGTCATGCAGTGCGCTCCCCCGTAGCTCCCCGTGAGCTCGTGGAGATCGAGCGGGATGGTCTCCACCTTTTCCGCGTAGAGCTCCGGCTTGTGGGGGAAGAAGCTCCCCTCCGACTGGAGGAGCTTGAGGTCCTTCCTCGCTTGGCGGTAGAGCGCCCCGTAGCGGTGGGGGTCCGCCCGGGCGGCCCGGGCGATCCCCTCGAGGACCGGCTTGGAGGTCCGCTCGGCGTCCACCGCCAGGATCTTCCGGTCCTTCAGGCAGAGGAAGTTCGAGGCGTAGCTCAGCTGTTCGAGGGTGGTGAGCGGGACCACCGAGAACTCCTTCTCCTTCAGGAACTTCGCGAGCGTGGTTGGCGTACCAGTCCGCTGGTAGCCGCGCGAGCTGCGGCGATAGACGTCCACCCGGGCCCGTTCCAGGAGGGGCACCAGCCCCACGGCGATCCCGTCGCCGGCCAGGTTGAAGTAGGTGTCCAGGTGCATGTTCACCATCGGGTCGCGCTCGTCCCCGGGAATGAGCGGGTGAGAGGGCTGGTGGACCACGGCCACCTCCGGGTATCCCAGGTCCAACCGGAGGATCTGGCGGACCCCCTCGGCGTTGGTCCGGTCCCCGAGGCCGAGCAGGGCGAACTCCCCGGCGGGGAGGAAGTCCCCCCCCTCGAAGGTGCCCGGGGGTTTCACGTGTCCCAGGATCTTCGCTCCCATCCAGGTGAGGATGGAGCCGGTCAGCAGCGGTTCGCCCCGGCGCTGGGGCTTCGACATGTTCCCCAGGATGAACCCGTTCGGTCCGAGCGCCTGCTGGTCCCTCAAGTAGAGGAGATTGGCGAGGGGGACCTCGAGCTCGACCCGGGGAAGGATCATCCGTTCCCCCGGGTGCTCGCTGAGCCGGACCCGGGGACGGAGGAGGAAGATGTTGAACAGCGTCTCCGGGTCCAGGCGCTCCACGTTCTCCCGGAACGCCCGGCGCACCCGAGGGAGAAGGTCCGGCGGAGCCTCGAACTTCACCAGGTCCACCGCGGACCGGCGGACGCGCCGGACCAGCTCGGGGTGGTCCTGGGCCCCCTGAACGGCCCCGCGCTTGAGCCGGTGGACACGCACGCCGGCCTCGGTCAACGCGTGCTCGAGCGTGGTGTGCTCGTAGATGGCCGCGTCCATGCTGAAGGCCCGCTCGTAGAGGAAGGAGTAGGGCTCCAGCAGGCCGAAGAACATCTCGATGCCCGGCCGGTGGATCATCACGTCCGTCAGGGGGTCCCATTCCGCGCGCGCGCTCGTCCTCATGGTTTCGCTCCGTTGATTTCCGCGACCTTCAGGGGAGGAGGGGAGGGGACGGTCCCCGACGGCTCAGGGCGCTCGACGGTGAGGAGGGGCTCCCCGCCGGGAACCCACGACCAGACCGCCGAGTAGTAGCCCCAGACGTAGATGGCCAGACCGAAGATCGCCACCACCACCATGTCCAGCGGGGTTCCGATGACCCCGATGGGTCCGAAGGGCAGGAAGTTGTCATAGGTGAAGAAAGGGTTGCCCAGATAGGAGAGCAGGGCCAACCCGCCCAGGTATACCCCCAGCCAGGCGATCCGGCGGGCCTCCTTCCGGGTCACCTTCTCGAAGAGGAAGTAGAGCGGAACCCCGACCAGGATCAGGATGGGACCGACGAAGGTCCAGGGCCACGAGGCCCAGTAGATGAGGATCGTCGCCAGCACGAAACCCACCGGCGCGAGGACGAGTCCCCCCGGCAGGCGGAACGGACGGGGGACCTTCGGCTCGGTCTTCCGGAGGATGGCCAGGGAGAGTCCGGCGGCGGCGTACGGGACCAGCGTGGTGATCGAGGCGATCAGGGCGACCTCCGGGAAGGAGGGGAGCAGGATCAGCGTCACGCCGGTCAGGACGCTAGTGAAGACCAGCGCGAGGGCCGGTGTCCGGAATCGGCTATCGACCTTGGAAAGGCTCCGGAAGAACAGGTTGTCCTGGGCCATGGCGTAAGGGATCCGGGCCTGGAGGAGCACCCAGTCGCCTCCGGCGCCGAGGGTGGAGAGCACCGCCCCGAGCACCATGATCGCCGCCAGGAGCGGCAGACCCCACCCGCTCGCGATGTTGTTGAGGAGCAGGCCGGAGGTACCGGCCCAGTCGCCCGGGGTGAGGCCGTTGGGGGCCCAGCGCATCCCTCCGATGAAGGTCAGCGCCACCAAGGCGTAGATGATCGCCACGGTCACCACCCCGACGATCGTGGCCCGGGGCAGGACTTGCTGCGGGTTGCGCACCTCCTCGGAGGGGATGACCGCCGCCTCAAACCCGGTGAAGGCGAAGAAGCTCAGGGACATGGCGAACGCCACGCCGAGCCATCCGAAGGGGACGAAGCCTCCGATGGTGAAGTTCCCGGTACGGAGGAAGTAGAGCCCGATGAAGCCGAAGAGGAGGAGGGGGATGACCTTGGCGAAGGTGGTCACCATG
>JAKATE010000104.1 GCA_021828085.1 Thermoplasmata archaeon
TTCTCCACGTCCCGCCGGGCGGCCCGTCCCATCTCCCCCACGTCGAGGAACCACTGGAGCGAGACGCGCGGCTCGATGGGGACATCGCTGCGGTCGGAGTACCCGACGGTGTGACGGTAGCTCTCCTCCCGCTCGAGGAAGCCCTTCTCCCGCAGGAGCGCCACGGTGCGCTGTCGGCCTTCCTCCCGGGAGAGGCCGCGGAGCGCCTCGGGGACGAACGTCCCCGTGAGGCGGGCCTCCTCGTCGAGCACCTCCCGGTCCTGCGGCAGCTCCGGGTGCCGTGCGGCGATCTCGCGGTCGACCGGGTCGTGGGAGGGGGTCACCTTGAGGGCCCCGTTCCCGAACGTCGGGTCCACCGCCGGGTCGGCGACGACGGGAATCTCCGTGCCGGTGAGCGGAAGCCGGACGCGTCGTCCGATCCACGAGGCGAGCCTCTCGTCCGCTGGATGGACCGCCACGGCGACGTCCCCGAAGAGCGTCTCCGGCCGGGTCGTGGCCACCACCAGCGCGGCGCCCTCCGCCCTTCCCGGGTCGTCCGCGGCCGGATACCGAAGGTACCAGAGCTTCCCCTCCTCCTCCTGGGGGACGACCTCCAGGTCCGAGAGTGCGGTACGCTGCACCGGGTCCCAGTTGACCATCCGCTCCGCCCGGTGGATGAGCCCCCGGTGGTAGAGCGTGACGAACGCCCGCCGGACCGCCCGCGAGTACTCCGGCGACAGGGTGTAGGCGTAGCGCGAGTAGTCCAGGGAGAAGCCGTGGGCGCGCCACTGCTGACCGATGTAGCGCTCCTTCTCTGCGCGCCAGGCCTCCACCTCCCGCATCCAGTCCTCCCGCTGGAAGCCCGCGACGGAGCGGCCCTGGGACTCGAGGTGCTTGCGGACGGCCATCTGCGTGGAGAGGCCCGCGTGGTCGACGCCGGGGAGCCAGAGCGTCGGGCGGCCGCGCATCCGGTGGTAGCGGACGAGGACGTCCATGCAGGTCCCGCCGAGGCTGTGGCCGAGGGTGAGGACCCCCGTCAGATTGGGCGGGGGAAGGACGATGGAGAAATGGTCGCCCGCACCGGAAAGGCGAGGAGCGTGGAAGAGCCCCGCTTCCTCCCAGGCCTTCTGCCAGCGGGGTTCGAAGCGCCGGGGATCCGGGCGGGGGGGGAGAGATGCTTCGGTCATCGGGGGGGCTACGCGCTCCGGCTGCGCCCCCAGAGCGCCCAGAGCCCCGTGAGGAGCAGCAAGGCCACCGCGGTGGCGGCCATCGAGGGCACCGCCCACACCTTATCATAGTACTGCCCGAGAGTGTAGACCACCAGCGGGAACCCCGCCACGAGGAGCCCGGGGATGACCACCAGGGTCGCCCACCAGGCGCCCGAGTACAGGTTCGTGAGCGGGATCCCGGTGCGCTCGGCCCGGTTGAAGAGCACCCCGAGCTCGAGCACCGCCGCGGCGAGGACCGCGGGGAGCTCGGCGGCGGCGAAGAGGAGGAAGGGGACAGGGTTGCCCACCCGGACCGCCGTGAGCCCCATGACCAGCAGGCTCGCGATCACGTAGATGAGCACCACCAGGGCGGCCTTCCCGAAGAGGAGGGTCGGCCGGGCGATGGGGAGGGTGCGGGTGAAGGAGTAGCCCATGACCTCGGTGGCGAAGAAGGCCGGGCCGAAGAAGGTCGCGAGCATGGCGGCCACGATGACCGCCGCGAGGGCATACCGCCCGGCGGCGCTCGGGTCCGGCGCAGCCACGTAGCTCGAGAGCCCGAGGACGAAGGCGTCGAGCAGCGGCAGGAGGATCAGGAAGGCGTAGCCCGGGGTCCGCGAGGCCACGCGTAGGTCCTTGCGGAGCACCGCCCCCGTGGGGGTCGTCGGGCGAAGGGGCGCCAGCAGCCCTTCCGTCCCGCGGGAGCTCTGCGGGGTGGAGAGCGCGATGCGAAGGGGAGCGGAGAGGAGCCAGCGTCCCGCCAGCGCCCCCAAGACCGCGTAGAGGGCGAGGACCGCCCCGAACGGGAGCAGCGGGAGGTTCCCGGAGGCGCTTCCCGCGAAGGGAAGATACCCGAAGGGGAAGGGGAAGACCAAGAGGAGCGCGTGGAGGGCGGCCGGGTCGGTGGTCTCCCAACGGCTGAGCGTCCCGAGGATCTGGCTGGAGAAGCTCACGAAGGCCGTGATGGCGAGGCTCGGGAGGCTCCAGAGGAGAAGGTAGACCCAGCGCAGCACCGAGTTGCCTGTCGCCCCGCCGCGCGCCCCGCTCACCCGCAGGAGGAAGAAGGAGGCCGTGTAGAGCGAGATCGCCACCGCCGCCACGAGGGTCAGCACCACTCCCGGGAGGGTCAGCGCCCCCACGAGGAGGCTGCCGGTGGCAAGGCCGTCCGCGACGGGGAGGAGGAGCAGGCTCGCCAGCGCCGGGGCATCGAAGACCCGCGCGAGGACGAGCAGCGCGACGCGCTTGAGCTGCCGGGGAGGGAGGGGGAGCGTGGCCAGGAGGGCGAAGATGCGCGAGTTCACCAGGGTCGGCGCGACCTGGAGCCCCGTCATCCAGAGGAGGGAGAAGATGAGCAGAAGCTGTCCTCCCACGAGGCTCGCGTCGTAGTAGGCCGGGGGAAGGGTCAGGTGGAAGATGGCCTCGCCCTGGGAGATCGCGAGCGCCCCCCCGGCGATGATGACCAGGAGGAGCAGCGAGACCATCATCTTCGACTGCGCGACGCGCGTGCGCGCCTTGCGCACCGCCTTCTGCGGGTCGGCCGAGGAGGAGGGGTCGAGGACGTTGCCCTGCTTGACCGCGTAGATGGACTGGAAGGAGAATTCCTGGTAGGTCGTCCGGGCGATCCTCAGCGCCTCGGCCCAGCTCCCGGGGACCGGGGGGCTCACCGGCTAGGCCTCCTCGCCGAGCTGCCGGAGCGCGCGGGAGACGGACTCATGCTCGGAGGTGAGGCGGAGGTAGACCTCCTCCAGCGTGGCGTCCGGGCTCCCCACCCGGGCGCGGAGCTCCTCCAGGCTCCCCTCGCCGGTGAGCTTCCCCCGGTCCAGGATGCCCATCCGGTGGCAGAGCTGCTGGGCGACCTCGACGGTGTGGGTGGAGAAGAGCGCCGCACGTCGGCCATCGCGCACATAGCCGAGGAGCAGGTCCTTCATGATCCGGACCGAGCGCGGGTCGAGGTTGTTGAAGGGCTCATCGAGGATGAGCAGTGGCGGCAGGTGGAGGAAGGCCGCCATGATCATGACCTTCTGCCGGGTGCCGTTGGAGAGCGTGGCGAGGGGACGGTCCATGTCCGGGCCCACCTGGAGAGCGTCGGCGAACTCCTGGGTCCGTCGCGCCAGCACCGTGGGGTCCATCCTCCGGATCGAGGCGACGAACTCGAGGAACTCCCGGGGGGTCAGCGCATCGTAGAGGAGCGCGGCCTCGGGAACGTAGCCGATCCGGGACTTGACCGTGAGGGCGTCCGCCGCCGGGTCGACCCCGGTGACCCGGAGGGACCCTTCGGTGGGCTTCACGAGACCGACCACCGACTTGATGGTGGAGGACTTCCCGGCCCCGTTGGAGCCGAGCAGTCCGTAGATCTCCCCGGGCCGGACCGAGAGCGTGAGGCCGTCCACGGCGAGGACGCTCCCGTAGCGGATGATGAGCCCCCGGATCTCCAGGGCGGGTACGGAGGCGAGAAGGGGCTCCATGCTCCCGAACCATGGGCGGGGCCCCTCTAAAGGCTCCCGGGGACCGGGAGGGCCCGGGGCTAGGCCTTCATGACCTTGAGGAAACCGTCCGACTCGTACACCGCCAGCCGGCGGCGCTTGAGCAGCTGCTCGAACTCCTCCCAGGGGATCGGCGTCACGCGCTCGCTCTTCCCCCGGGTGAACTGGATGCCGTCGGTCCCCTCGACCCGGCCGGGCTTCAAGCCCTTCTTCTCGGCGATCTTCCGCGCCTCGGCCACCGATATCTTCTCCATGGGCATGGCCTGACCTCCTTCTCGCGGCCCCCGACGACCCGGGCGCGGGCTATAACGGCTAGTCCGAACTCGCCCTGGAGGAGGGGCCCGGGACCCCACCGGGAGCGGCCCGCTTGGTGGCGGGGAAGAGCACCACCTCCTTGATGGAGGGGGTGTCGAGCAGCGCCATGGCGAGTCGGTCCACCCCGAGACCGACGCCGGTCATGGGGGGCATGCCATAGCGCATCGCCTCGAGGAAGTCCTCGTCGAGGGCGTAGGTCTCCTCCCCCCGTGCCGAGCGCTGCTCCTCGAAGCGACGGAGCTGCTCGTCGGGGTCGTTGAGCTCGGTGTAGGCGTTGCCGAGCTCGTAGCCGTGCACGAAGAGCTCGAAGCGCTCCACGCGTCCGGGAAGCGAGCGGTGCCGCTTGGCGAGCGGCGTGGTGAGCTCGGGGTGGTCCAGGACGAAGGTGGGGCGCTCCAGCTTCGGGGTGACGTAGTGATCGAAGAGCTTGTCGAGACAGTAGCCGACGGTGCTCCCGGGCCGCACGTCCGCCCCCACCTCCCGGGCCTTCGCCCGGAGCTGCTCCGGCGAGAGGGTGAGGACCGCTGGAAGGCCGCTCTCCTTCTCGAGCGCCTCCACGAAATCGATCCGGTCGAAGGGAGGGGTGAACGTCGCGCGCACCCGTGCGGCGGAATCCTCGGGCAGGTACGGGGCGACGTCCGTGGCGAGCCGGACGAGCATCCGTTCGACGAGGGAACGGAGGTCGTGGTAGTCGGCGTACGCCCAGTAGAGCTCGAGCATGGTGAACTCCGGGCTGTGCGTGGAGTCCAGATCCTCGTTGCGGAAGACCCGCCCGATCTCGTAGACCCGCTCGAAGCCGCCGACGAGGAGGCGCTTGAGGCGGAGCTCGAGGGCGATGCGGAGCTGGAGGTCCTCGTCGAGGAAGTTGTAGTGGGTCACGAAGGGTCGGGCGGAGGCGCCGGAGGCGACACGCTCCAGGATCGGGGTCTCCACCTCCAGGAAGCCCTCCGCGTCGAGGAAGTGGCGGAGGGAGCGGACCAGGTGGGTCCGGGCCCGGAAGCGCTCCAGCGTCTCCCGGGAGGAGAGCAGATCGATGTAGCGCTGCCGGAGGCGCGCTTCCACATCGCGCAGGCCGTGGTACTTCTCTGGGGGTACCCGGAGCGCCTTGGCGAGAAGGGTCAGGGTCTGGACGCCGAGGGAGGGCTCCCCGCGGCGGCTCACCAGGGGGACACCCTCCGCCCCCACGATGTCTCCCGGATCGAGCCAGGCGAGCGCCTCCTCGAAGGACGAAGCCCCCATCCGGTCGGCGGAGAGGAGCAACTGGAGCTCCCCCGAATCGTCCCGGAGGGGAACGAACGCGCTCTTTCCCAGGTGCCGGACGCTCCGGACGCGACCGGCCACCCTCCGGGTGAGGGAGGGGAGCTCGCCCCCGGGCGGGGTCCCCTTGAGCTCCTCGCGGACCGCGAGCGTCAGGCTCCGACCGGGGAAGGTGGGGGGGTAGACGTTGATCCCCTTGGCGGAAAGGCGATCCCGCTTGGCGCGGCGTTCCCGGGTGAGCTCCTCGCCGGTGGGCATCGGATGCTGCGGACTCCCCCTCGGCGGGATAAGGGTTGGCAGGCAAGGGGCGGGATTCGTGGGGAGGAGTTGGCCCCCCGTCGGTCCCGATGGCGTCTATCCGAGGGGCCTCGCGCAGCCCGAGCAGAAGTTCGCGAGCGGGGGGTTGGGGGTCCCGCACTGCGTGCAGAAGCGCTGCCCCGACGTCGAGGCGGAGGCGGCGCCCCCCATCCCCATCGCGGGGGCGGACGGGCCCGGTCCTGGGGGAGCCATCGGGCCCGTCGGAGGGGCCACGCCCTGGGCCCGGAAGACCGAAGCCATCTGCTGGAACTCCGCCACCTTCAGCCGCTTCTGCGCCTCCTCGCTCACCTCGTTCGCGCGGGCGCGCACATCGACCGGGTTGGGAACGCCCCACCAGAGGATCCCGAGCCCCTGGCGTTCCGCCTTGAGACCGAAAGAACCGCCGGAGGTCGAAGCCGTGGCGAAGACCACGGATCCGAAGCCCATCATCCGGCCCCAGACCCCCTGGGCCAGGGTCACTCCCTGGATCTTCTCGTAGGTCGCATCCCGGGCGAAGCGTCCGATGATCCCGCTGACCTTGATCGCGCGGCGGTTGGTCATCCCGTAGAACGTGTGCCGCCACGTGAGGTAGGCGATGAGGATGGGAATGAGGAGGGCAAAGGCCACCACTACGAGGGCGGTCACCGCGTAGCTGAGCCAGAAGGCGGAACTCAGCTGGCTGACGGTGTACACTGATGGAAGGCTGGAGAAGAAGACATCGAAGAAGATGTAGGGGACGAGGAGTGCCGCGGCGACGGCCATCAGAGCGCGGATGCCTCCCGGAAGGATGTTCCCCCAGGCGGCCGCGCCGACGATGGCCGCCACCCAGGCAATGAACCAGAACAGAAACAGGTAGCCGAGGGCGCCGCTTACGCTGCTCAGCGTCGCAGTTCCCGAGACAGCAGAATTGAACAGGCCCGTAACGATGAGGACCGCGGTGGCGTAGAAGACCAGCGAGAGGATGGTCGCAATGAGCGCGGTCAGGGAGATGTAAGAGATCAGCTTCGGCCTGAGCGAGAGGACGAGTTGTTCGTCCTTCCCCAGATATTCGGCGGGAAAGGGAGCTCCGTAGATCTGCGGGTTTGCCGAGGCACCGGCGGTCTGGGCCGCTGCTACCACGTCACATGGCACGTCGGACCATATTTTAGTTCTTTCGCTGGGGGGGGCGCCAGGAGGTCGGAGCGGGCGGCGGTTCCGACGGTTCCCGGAGCCCTCCGGAGAGAGGGGCGGGACCGGGGTCCGAGCGCGGCGCGAAAGGCACCCCCGCCTGGGGGGGCAACTATGCCGGGACCCCGCTCGGTCCGGCCCCTTCGAGCTCCACCCTCTCAGGTCGGGCCGCAGGGTGCACGAGCGTGAGAGACTCCCGCCCGGTTCCCTCGGGGAGATCG